>NZ_DBMEXE010000016.1:0-15802 GCF_056804935.1 Holdemanella sp.
TAATCTCCTTACATGTTTCTATAAAATATTTTGCCTCTTCCAAAGTATTCTCATAAGAAAAAGATAAACGAATTCCATGTGTCGCATCAAATTCCGACTTGTGCATAGCCAATAACACTTCAGAAGCATTCGTATTTTGTGATGAACAAGTACTTTTTGCGGATACACAAATTCCCTTTTGATCCAAAGCGTTCAATAAGACTTCACTTGTGATTTGATCAAATGAAATATTAAGAATATAAGGAATCGCATCTTTTGGCGAATGTACATGCGCACCATTGATTTTAGCTAATTCTTCACGTAAATATTGATTGATTTTTAAAACATGATCATAAGCCTTTGATTGTTCCTCTAAAGCTAAACGAATTGTCTTTGCCAAAACAATATTTGCCGGTGCATTCTCTGTTCCACCACGAAGTCCTTGTTCCTGTTGTCCACCTTGAATGATTGGAACAAGTTGAATCTTCTTTTTCTTCATTAAAATGGCACTACCCTTTAGACCATGAATCTTATGTGCAGAGATCGTAGCCATATCTAGTTTCTCAAAAGGAATATCAATTTTTGAAAAACTCTGTACACAATCCACATGAAATACACACGTTGGATTTTGGTGTACAATTTTTTCTAGTTCTAAAATAGGATTGATAGCTCCCATTTCATTATTCACATGCATAACCGATACTAAAATTGTATCTTTACGCATATGAGATTTTAAGCATTCTGGTGTAACAATTCCCTCTTCATTAATTGGAAGAAATTCAACTTCAAATCCAAAACGCTTCAAAAACTCCATCGCATGACGAACACTCGAATGTTCGACGTTGCTTGTGAGTACATGATGACCTCGATGTTCATTGGCCAAGGCATATCCTACAATAGCTAAAGTGTTTGATTCACTAGCAGCTGATGTAAAGATAATTTCACTTGGATCTACATGAAGCATAGAAGCAATATTTGATCGACTTTTTTCCATGAGCGAACTTGCCTGGCGACCAGCCGCATGCAAACTATCTGGGTTGCCATAACAAGTTTCTAACATTTGCCCATAAACACGACGAACCTCTGTACGTACAGAGGTTGTCGAAGCATTATCAAAATAAATCATTACTGCACCTGGTTCATGACAGCAGGATCTTTTTGAGCTACTAACTTCTCATAAATTCCTGGGTGCATGTTTTCGATTGCTTGAATCGCAATCTTAAGTGCACGAGTATATTCTCCATTTTGGAAACATAACTCAGCACGAGTTAAATCCGAATCCATTTGTGCATGCGTACTACGGAAACGGTTACCAAACACAATCGCATTTTCTACCATAACGGCAACACCGACTAAATTGTTTGCGTTATTGTATAACTTATATACAAAGTCGATGGCATCCTGCAAATCTGCATTTAATGTTTGTACATCTAATGGTGAGTGATCCAACACTACACGAACACGTTGAATCAAGCGTTCGCCTTCTTTTAAATCTGCAGAAAATTGAGATGAGATACTAGGTAAATGACGTGTTACTGTATTTAAACGTACTTCATTTAAAATCAATTGTAATTTTGTCAATTGTTTTTTAGCACGTGATTCATCACTGCTTGCTCCCACTAACATCTCTTTCATATCCTTGACTTGATCGTGGAATTCATTAACATCTTCTGAAAATTTACGATAACCATGAACTACATCTACGCTAGGACGTTGATTTTGCTTCAATTCTTTTTGAATTTCATCACGACGATTTGATAAATCTTCCATTTGGATTTGTGCCAAAGAGAAGCGGTGTGTCCAATCTTCTAGACCAAAACGATCTTTAATATTGGCATAAAGCGCCATAATTTCCTCAAGTTCCTGACCAATGACATTAACTAGATCTAAATTAGATTGAAGACTTACATGGATTTCATCATAAGCTTCTTTTTCATTCGTTACATCATCTTGTAATGCTAGAATGTGATCTCCAATGATTTCCAAGTTTTCTTGTGCCATTTCAAATTCACCTGCATCCAATTGATCAATTGAACTAGACAAAGCACTTTGAATGGTTGTTAATTTTTCTTCTGGTTCTAAATAAGATAAGTCGATATCTTTTTCCTGTAATTCCTTAATGTGCAAACGAACTTCGTTAATTGCACGAGGCAATACATTTTTGGCCTTTTCATAGAGTCCAGGGAAGGCTGCAATTTTAGAGCTAATCTCATCCACCATTTTTGAGATTTTTTCTTGTTCTTCCTTTGCCTTGTTAAATTCTGAAGCAAACATCCACTCTTCAAAATTAGAGAATTCATTTTCAATTTCCTCTAAGCATGAATCTACATAATTAACAGATCCATAAAATGAAGAACGATTATCTTGATAAACAGTTTTCACATTACGGAAACGTTCTTTTAAAGCATTTGCCGATTCACGAACCTCTGTTTCACGAGCCAAGATGTGATCTAATGACTGAGTAACAATACGAATTCTTTCTTTTGTCTCATCCATCATTGTTTCTAAATCGTCCATAGCTCGCATAGATTTACGAAGACGATGTCTAGAAACATAATCATCTGCTTCATTAAACAAATCATCACAAGCACTTAAGTTTTTTTGACAAGTATCATATTTTGGAGTCAAGCTTTTCACTTTATCCATGATATCATCATTCACTCTTGCGAATGCCGATGCTTTGTTGAATTTGTAGGCCAAGGAATTGTTACGAATTTCATTCATTTCGATTTCAAGATCTGAAAGTCGTTTCGACGCCTTTTTACGTTTGATCATACGCATAATGATCCAAATCAAAATCAAGACTAGAATTGCTATACAAAGATAGATAATTACAGTCACAGAAAGTTGATTTCGAATGAACGCGTATACTGATCGAAAGAAATTCAAAACACTATCCATAGTGGTACCTCCTTGCAAACCATTCTTATTATAGCAAAACTTCAAAATCATTGCATCATTTTCTTGATTTTATTAATGTTCTTTGATATGATACATAGGCATAAATTGATAGCAGCATACAAAGTTAAAGGATATGCGTTGCAGCCTTATTAAGCGATATGAGTAAGCTAATAGCTGATAGCGGAAAATATCATTGTCAACACAACCTTTAAAGATTTGTACTGTTATTGTTTTGTGGATGATATAAAACAATAGGAGGAAAAATTATGTCAAGAAACACAGGAAGCGTTTGGAAGAAGTCACGCCGTCTTGGATTCTCAGTATTAGAAACTGGTGAAGAATTAACTCGTCGTAACACAATTCCAGGACAACACGGAAATGCTCGTCGTCCAAAATTAACAAACTACGGTATCCAATTACAGGAAAAACAAAGAATTCGTCACACTTACCAATTAAGTGAAAAACAATTCTACAACACTTACTTAAAAGCAAGTAAAAAAGCTGGTTCTGCTGGTGAAAACTTCTTAGTAATGTTGGAATCTCGTTTAGATAACATCGTTTATCGTATGGGATTTGCACGTACTCGTCGTGCTAGCCGTCAGTTAGTAAACCACGGACACGTATTAGTAGATGGTAAGAAAGTAGATATCCCTAGTTTCCAAGTAAAACCAGGACAAGTTATCGAAATTCGTGAACGCGCTAAAAACTTAAGTGTAATCAACGAAGCTTTAGAAGCTGCAACAGCAACTGTTGATTTTGTTGAAGTAAACAAAGATGCTAAGAAAGGTACTTATGTTCGTTACCCAGAACGTAAAGAACTATTCACAGCTCAAGAAATCAACGAATTGTTAGTAGTAGAATTCTACAACCGTTAATCTTAGGCATAGAAAAAGAAAGAAGCGAATTGATCGCTTCTTTTTTTGTGGATGTGTTTTCTTAATTCATGTATTTTATCTGTTGATCAACGTAGAAAATCAACTTTTTCAGCTACAAAGCCATAGTTTAGATATACCCTGTCATCCTTCTGGTATTTACGCGAATGAATACGACCATTAATTCCTACATAATCTCCAATCTTACACGAAGCACTTACAGTTTCTGCAAGACCTCGCCATACTTCAACGACCACATCATCACTTTCATAAACACCTTCTGAATTTGGAAAATTACGCTGCACTCGAATTGGAAGCTCACAAGTCTTTAATCCATTGCTTGTCTCCTTTAATATTGGCATGTCCGTAATTTTTCCCACGATACTAAACGCATTCATAATTGATTATCCTCCTTCAATTCTGACCACCATATTTATCACCATCCTTCTTCAATGGTATTCTACAAATATGTCACATATAAAACAAACGACCTATCTTATCTATAGGTCGTCTTTTTATGTGTTTTACATGCGTTTTTCCCCTCTAATTCGTTTAAAAAAACACAAATTAGATCAGATAGAGTCATTCGGAAGAATTTTTGTCACACAAGAATGTGAGAAATCCAAATCCTTAATATAGGCATGTACCTGCTCAATTTTCATATTTTGAATGCTATTTAAATTTTCAATATAGTCATACTCCTCAAAGTGACTTCGAAGTAAATCATTGGCCAAGCCATCAAAATGATCTAAGCCACGCAAATTATTCGCGATTGCCTGTGCATGCAACGACTGATAGTCTTCATCAGAAATCGACTTATTCTGTACAAGATCATTTACAAGTTCAATAAAGGCATTTGGATTGACTGTTTGAGCATAAAACAAGATATAACTATGATCCAAAGTAAAGTCTGCTTCTGCGCCTACAAACTGTGTAAAGATTCTTTGATCTAGCCATTCCTGAAATTTAGGATTTAAAGGACCCATGATAGAATCTAACCACATATTCACGGCAAAATCTTTTTCAAATGCTTCTGCCTTTGTCTTGCAAGCATCCATCTTATATCCAACACATACAAATGGCTGATGAATATCCATATGATCGACATACTCTTTGCGATTTACTTCCTTTGGCTCTTTTTTAAAGACACGCTCAATCTTTTTATTTAACTTACTCAACACATCTTTTTGACATTCCTTGATCCAATCCATGATTTCATTTGTATCTTTTCCAGTTACACCCACAAGACACAATTTACTAGGATCATAATTTAATGCATAAAATTGTTTTAAATCCTCCATGCTCATATCTTGAATATCTTCTTTTGAACCGAGTACATCCACTTTCATTGGATGATATTGAAATAAAGAAATCAAAGTTTCTTTAAAAAGACGTTGTTCAGGCGATTGTTGATACATATCATATTCACTAAGAATAATCCCCTTTTCTTTTTCAATCGTTTCATTCGTCACATCTAAATTTTCGACAAAATCCAATAAAAGTTTTAATGGCTTTTTCACATCCGCCGTAGTCGAAAAATAAAATGCCGTTTCTGTATAAGAAGTATATGCATTTGTAGAACACTGTAAGTTCGCAAATAAATCACTTACATCTTCTCCATCCAAATAAAACATTTGATGTTCTAAATAGTGCGCAATCCCACTCTTATGTCTAATCACTTGCCCATCTACTCTTTGATCAATATCAAATCCACCTACTTTAGCTCCTAAAAGAAATAGTGATTTTTGATAATCCGGTTTATGAACAAGAATCACCTGTAAACCATTTGACAACGTTTCTTTTTTAATATCCAAATTATAATTCATTTTCTTTCTCCGCAACAATGGCCACTGAAGCCAAATTCAATCGTAAAGCAACACGTGAAATATCTTCCTTTGTCACCTTCATAATTCTCTCAATTCTTTGCTCAGGCGTGAGCTGGCGATGTAAAAGATCATCTAAAAAAGCTTGCGCAATCAAAGATTGAGCATGATCTAATCCACTAATAATACGGTCCTTATAGTCCATCTTTGCGATTTCTAAATATCGATCATCATAATCCATATTCAATAATCGATCTATTTGTGTTTCTATCAAATTTAATACTTTTGTGACATCCTTACGATTCACACCCGTATGAATTAATAAAGCTCCATCAAAGCGAATAATAGAAGAGCTTATAGAATAACATAGACTATTCTTTTCACGAATTTCATCAAACATTAAATTCTTCTGGCTTTGCCCCAAAATACTATTTAAAATGAGTTCAGCCTCATAATCCGAACTTGAAATATCAACACCTGTCGAATAGACTTGCGAAATACAAGTTTGCGCAATATCCTTTTCAAACGTTTTATAGCTTGTTTCTACTACAGGAAGCAATGTTCTTTCGGATATAAAAGCACAATGTGAATCTAAACTATCAATATAATCATACAATTCATCCGTTACATAACCACAGATATAGAAGTGTTTTGCCATATCCATATATAGCGTATAGACTTTTTTTACATCGTCTAAAGTAAGTGTCTCTAAATCTTTTAAACTTCCCTGCACTGGAATTGAAATTGAATGTTTATCATGTGCCATCTCAAAGGCATACATACATGATAAATTAGCAGGATCATCCATTTGTGCCAATAATCTATTTTTTAATAAATACACAGATTCCTTAAAGTTTTCATCATCCAATACAGAATGAAACAGAACTTCATCCATAATATCTTTAATTTTATCTAAATAACTTTTATCTTCAATCCAGTCTGGACGGACAAACTGAAAACGAACATCGAGTTGAACTAGATCTCCATAAGATGTTAAACCATAAGACACCTTCGTTCCATAAGCACGATTTAAGGTAGAAGCTAATTTTTGTTTCGAATTCATTTTCTGCGTTTTCGCCTTCATCATATACACAAGCACGTTTAAGGCACTGATTGTATTTCGATGAAAAGGCATCATGGTTTTACAAGAAACATAAACATCACTAAATTTTTGCGTTTGTATATAGTTCATAAGTAAACCTCCTTGAAAATATATTAATAATTCTACCACAAAAACAAAAAAAAAGGCTAGAATTCAATCTAGCCTACGTGAACGTATCCAATTAATGCCTTGTCACAAGAAACGCTTGCTACAACAGTCTGGCTTCCGTTCCATCCACCGTGAACTGCTTGTCCGTTTCCAATGTAAATAGCGACATGTCCTGAATAAACAATAATGTCACCTGCAACTGGACTTGATGTGATTGTACCAAGACTCAAATAGTTTTCTGGCCAACCGTGGAAATTAATTCCTACAGCTCTCAAAGCATTAGTTACTAACATTGTACAATCTTGTGTAGTTCCTACTTGTGCTAATGCAGCAGCAGCGATTGCTGAACTGTTCACACTTGGGGTTGGGGCTACATAATTATTAGCTGGAGCACTAGGAGTCGATGTCTGTGCTGGCGCTTGTGTTGTAGTTGTTGTACTTTGAGCTGGAGCACTTTGAGTAGTTGTTTGTGCTGGAGCGCTTTGAGTAGTTGTTTGTGCTGGATTCTGAGTCTGAGATTGAGTCGTTGTATCTTGAGTTGGAGTTGTTTCCTCAGAAGGGGTTACTTCAGTCGCAACACCATTTTCATCAATCTTATATCCATCTTTTTCGGCATTTTTAATCAAATTACCATTTTCATCGAACGCATATTTAGTACCTTCGATTTCAACGATTTGATTCTTAGTTACTTCACCATTTTCTGCATAATACAATTTTTGACCGTTGATCTCTTGCCATCCTGTACGGAAAGTACCGTCTTCTTGAGTGAAATATGTTTTTCCGTCTACATCAAATTGACCTGTAGCCATCTTTCCATCTTCACCAAAGAAATACTTCTGGCCATCGATTTCCTGCCATCCTGTTACACAATTTCCATCGGCATCAAAATAATATTTTGAACCATTTTCTTCAACCCAGTTTGTTGAAGTTTTGTTTCCCTTTTCATCGTAGTATGATTTACCATCATTACTCCAACCATGAAGAAGGACACCTTCTTTTTGGAAATTATACTCACTACCCTGAATAGTTACAGAACCCGTTGCAGCAGTTCCGTCTTGTTGGAAATAGTAAGTTTCATCTGAAACAGTCTGCCATCCAAACTGCATTTCTCCATTATTATTAAAATAATAAAGTTCCTTATCGATTTTTGTTAAACCAGTAGCTGTCTGACGATTTGATTTTAAAACATAATAACGATCTGCGCCTTCACCATGCCATCCTGGTTGAACTTCTTTAGCATACATTGTCGAAACAATTGGTCCAGAAGTCAATAGACATAGGCTTACGGCTAAAATTTTACTGTGCTTTTCGATAAAATTCATCATATCACCTCTTCGTTACAACAACTGAAGTTTAACAAGATTTAATTTTTGTTGCAAATTTTCGCAAAAAAATCATTTGCACTTTTTAGTAATTAATTTCTTAAATATTTCTTAATAGCCTTTATATAAAGCATCTCAGTATAAATTGTGGTAAATTGTGTGATTTTGTAAAAAATTGTACATAATTTATAAAATGTATAACGTTGTCTACAAATTGTGAACAAATCTATCGTGTTCTAGGATTATTCGTACCAAGCCAAAAAGCCATTGAAGAATCACTATACAAACAAGGATCAAACCGCCTATTGAAAGCCATTTTAAACAATTTATTACCAAATATACACTTGCAGAATTCATACCTTTTACAATCCAAATGGTACACCAAACGTACTTAAATACATTTAAAATCATAATAATTCGATATTTTTGAGCCAAAATCAGCAATCCTACAATCCCCATTATGTCTATCAATTTTATACAACTAACTAGACCAGCCATGTTCAATGATGGATTTGAAATCACATAATATATAATACGAATCAAAACACTCGATTCATAATTGGATAGATGCGCCTGCAAATTGAACAAGCTTTCATAATCAGTTATAACATATACTTTATAAAATAATAATAACTGCCAAATATTCTGCCACAACCAATACATTGTTATAAATATAATAAAAATAAAGATTCGCTTTTCAAACGAATCTATATAACGATCAATCAATCTTAAGATTTTCAAGCCAATCCTCTCCCTTAAGTTCTTCATGTGTACTTAGTCCAGGATAATCAAGTTGGCGTAATACTTCATAAACGATAATGGCAGCACAATTGGACAAATTCAAACTTCTCGCATTTGCGACCATAGGCAAACGCATACAGGTATCTAAATGATGTTGAAGAATTTTTTTATCAACACCCGTACTTTCTTTTCCAAGAACCAAATAAACATCGCCTTCTTCTTTAGTAAAATCAAATTCACTAGGTGCTTTTTTACCATAACGAGTCATAAAATAATAGTGTTCACTTGGATTTTCAGCCACAAACGCATCCCAATCTTTATGAATATGGATATCCGCATCCTTAATATAATCCATTCCTGAACGACGCAAATGCTTTTCATCCAAAGAAAAACCCAATGGTTCAATTAAATGTAAACGCGAACCCGTAGCCATACAAGTTCGA
The DNA here is from genome assembly GCF_056804935.1 of Holdemanella sp. Taxonomy (NCBI): domain Bacteria; kingdom Bacillati; phylum Bacillota; class Erysipelotrichia; order Erysipelotrichales; family Erysipelotrichaceae; genus Holdemanella; species Holdemanella sp. The sequence continues at coordinate 9,292 of NZ_DBMEXE010000016.1, forward strand.
ATGATATTTCCTGTATTCTGAGGAATCTCAGGTTCATACAATACTACATGCAACATATTATTTACTCCAATCCTTTAAAAATTTCTCAAGTGCAACCCCTCTATGAGATACACTATTTTTCTTTTCTTCACTCACATTGGCAAGTGTTGTCTTAAATTCAGGATAATAGAAAATTGGATCATATCCAAAGCCATTTGTTCCAACCATTTTATCATGAATCAAACCTTCACACTCTCCACGATATACATGTTCTTTTCCATCTTCATCAATATAGGCAATGACACACACATAACGAGCCGTACGCGTTTTTCCCTTTACCTGATCTATAATATATTGATTCTTGATATCATAGCTTGTGTCTTCACCTAAAAAACGAGCTGAATACACACCTGGCTTCTTATCCATCGCATCTACTTCCAAACCAGAATCATCACTGATTACAGGTTCATGAAGTTCATTAAATAAAGTACGAGCTTTAATTAGCGCATTCTCTTCAAATGTTGTACCATCTTCTACAATATCAATCTTATGACCTAGATCTTTTAAGCATTTAACTTGGCAATCCTTCAACATCGTCTGAAACTCTTCGACTTTATGAGCATTGCTCGTTGCTATCCAAATTGTTTTTTTCATTTTATCACCGATATATATTATAGAAAGAAAAAATGGGGTTTTCAACAAGAGTTGTGCTAAATTGAACCTCTCCGCATCGAAGTGACGACTGTTCTTAGATTGCATTAAAAAACCAAGTATAATATCCATATGTGTATTGTGTGGTGTATATGTTCTAGTCTTGTCAATCAGAAACGATATTGGCGACCGATGAAAATACAAGTTCTGTAACAATGTCCATTTTCTCAGACATCTTTAATCTAGATATTGGATTAAGAATTTTTATTGGAGGACAAACTAACCTTCTTAACATTCAATCCATCGGATATATTGCAGGTGCAATCACATAATCTTTTATATATGCCGACGCTAATATATGATAAAATAAGTAAGTTGGAGGAATTTATGGAATACAAGAACGACAATAAATTTTATTTTGAAATTGAAAAAAGAATTCCTGGTCATTTAGGAAGAGCCGGAATTATACATACACCTCATGGAGACATCAAGACCCCTGCATTCATGTGTGTTGGAACACATGGTGAAGTTCGCTTTGTTTCTATGGAAGAATTAAAAAGTATTAATGCCCAAGCCATGTTGAGTAATGGATATCATTTACGAAACATTTCCCCTGAGATTGCCGCCAATGGAGGTTTATCCGCATGGTCAAAATGGAACGGTCCAACCTTAACGGATTCCGGTGGATTTCAAGTGATGTCTTTAGGTTCTGGCTGCGGAAAAGTTGTCAGCATGAAACGTGAAGACAACATGAAAAATACTGAAGAAGAAAAGCGATTGGCCCACGTAACAGAAGATGGCGTACACTTTCACGATCCATTTACAGGCCAAGAAGATTTTATTGGTCCAGAAGAAAGTATGCAAATTCAATGTCGCATTGGAGCCGATATTCATATGGCCTATGATGAATTAACTTCTTTAGCCGATACATACGAATATAACGTTGAATCCTTGGCAAGAACTGAGCGTTGGGCAAAGAGAAGTCTTGATGAACATAAGAAACATTGTGATGATTTAGGCTACCATCAATCTTTATATGGTGTCATTCAAGGTGGGCGTTGGGAAGATCTAAGAAGATCAACTTGTAAAAAGTACGCTCAAATGGATTTTGATGGCTACGGCTTAGGTGGAGCTTTCCTTAAAGAAACACTAGGTGATATCTTAACTTGGTGTAACGAAGAACTCCCTGAAAATAAACCAAGACACTTATTAGGATTGTCTCATCCAGATGATATCTTGATTGGTACAGAAAATGGGGCTGATACATTTGATTGTGTAGCTCCTACAAGAGAGGCAAGACATGGAAGATTGTATACAATGCATGGTCCTATCAATCTATCAAAATATAGAGATAGCGATGAAATTATCGATGAAGGTTGTGATTGTCCTACTTGTCTATCTCATATCACACTTGGTGAATTAAGAAGACTATGGAAATCACAAGATCGTACGGAATCCGCAAAATATTTCGAACTTGCTTCTATACATAATCTTCGCTTTATCATTCGTTTAACTGAACAAGCTCGACAAGCTATTTTAGATGGTACATTTAAAGAATTCAAAGAATCTTTCTTAAATTCATATTATAGGAACAAGTAATTGTTCCTTTTTTTGTGGAGAAAAAAAAGAGAAATCAAACGATTCCTCTTAAATAAAGTCTTGGCAAGATACCAATAAATCAATTTTCTTCCATTGTGTTTCCTCATCAATGCAGTTACCTTCTTCAACAGAGGCAAATCCACATTGTGGAGAAAGTGCAATATTATCACCGACTACAGCTTTAGCTTGTTCATAACGTGCCTTAATCGCATCATGCTCTTCTAATTCTTTACGCTTTGTCGAAATCAAGCCAGCTACAAATGTACGGCCAGTACCTTTTAAAACAGCCCAAGGATCAAATGTTCCGCTACGAGCATCATCATATTCTACAAAATATCCATCGTATGGAATGCTCGCAACAGACTTGGCAATCGTATCATAAAATCCGTGGAATAATGGATTTCCTTTGAAGTTTCCTTTACAGAAGTGTGTCGCAATCTGCATATCTTCTGGACGATTTTCTAAAGCCTTAGTACTTACACGCACAAACCAATCTAATACTTGTGCCTTTGTATAACCTAAACCTTCTACTTTTGATACAAATGTATCATCAATCATATAGGTCCATGAAGTATCATCAATTTGAATATAGCGACATCCATGATTGTAGAAATCACGAATGGCTGCCTGATATGCCAATCCAATATCATCAATGACTGCTTCAATATCTGTTCCATAGTATGGCGTATCTTTGATACCTAACTGTAAAAAATGATCAATCAAAATCATGTTTGGTCCAGAAATACACTTCTTAGCTTCTACACCATATTTACTTGCCTCATTCTTCAAAAAATCCCATGCGTACATTTCTTTATGTGCTTTATTTGGATCATAAGAAATCTTACCTTCAATCATACCTAATTCAATATGATTGTTTCTTCCATTAATAAATTTATCCAAATGTTTTGTCGTAAAACCATCAAATTCTTTTAACCAATCTAAATGCCACCAGCGACGACGGAATTCTCCATCTGTCACAAACTTCAATCCATGTTGTACTTCCTTCGCAACTAATTTTGCGATTTGTTCATCCTCTACATCACGCAATTGCTCATATGTAATTTCATTATTATTAAATTTAGCACGGGCCTCTTTAATTTCCTGTGGTCTTAAAAAAGATCCCACAATATCGTATTTAATATTCAACATTAGTAAATTTCCTCCAATATCATCATTTTATCATTTCTAATTAATTATTGATAATATTTAATAATATGTGCTCGTTATAACTTTTATCTATAATAGAAAATTAAAGAATGTGATAAAATAATTTCTATGAACACAAAATCATATATACTCAACCAATTTCAAACATACCCACAACTAGAACTACAAGACTTAATGAAATTTTTATACCAAAGCAGTTTTGGGTGTGAACACTTACTTTCAAATCCTGACACAGTTAAAAAACAGATCCAACAAGAACTCGACACAAAACTGGATACATGTAATTCCATTGAATATCTAGATGGAGATTATGTTCGTCTTCATTTAAATTATGGATTGAGCGTAAATACACTGAGTACTTTATTTATTTTATCAAGTCAACAAGAAAAAAACGGTAAGGAACAGCTCGAAGAAAAGCTTCAAATCCTTATCGATATGATTTCCAATAAGGAACTTCCATTTTCTTTAACCAACGCTAAGCCAACCCTTTTGAAATGGAAAGAAGATGGATATCCTGCCATTCATCATTCCAATACATTCAATCAATTGTACCATCCATCTTATCGCTTAATACATAAAAAGTACGTCCCCTTCTTAAAACTATTTAAAGATATCGACAACAAGCATCCTTCTATTATTTCAATCGACGGACGTTGTGCTTCGGGTAAAACTACACTTTCAAATCTTTTAAAACAAATATATGACTGTAACGTATTTAAAATGGATGACTTTTTCTTACAACCCCATCAAAGGACAAAGGAAAGGCTTGAAAGTCCTGGAGAAAATGTAGATCATGAGCGATTTGAACAAGAGGTCTTGATTCCACTATCCAAACATGAAGATATAAAGCTACGTAAATTCAATTGTTCAACTTTGTCAATACAATCTGCTCACTTAATTCCATATAAATCATTTAATGTCATTGAAGGTTCTTATTCAATGCACTCAGATCTTCAAAAATATTATTCGTATTCTGTTTTCTTAACCGTGAGTAAAGAAGAACAACTTTCAAGACTTGAAAAAAGGAACCCAAATATGTTGAACAATTTTATTCAACGATGGATTCCTTTAGAAGAACTTTATTTTAAGACTTTTTCAATCCAAGACATATGTGACATAAAAATAGATACATCAAAGGCCTGAATCATCAGGCCTTATTTACATTATTCAACTTGTTCATCTTCCATACTGACAATACGACCTTCTCTTTGTCCAAGATCATATTTTTCACGGTACTCAGCCAATGTTGTTTTATAATCGTCACCTTCAATCGCATATACTTTGGAATCGTGAATATGAATATCTGTATCTTTTTCACGAATCTTAATCAAAGCCACCATACTACTTGCACAGTGTGTAGCGATACGGTTTAAACTATTTAATAAATCATTGAATACTGTACCTTCTTCAAGGCCACAGTTTCCTTGTGATAAACGTTCAACGTGACGCAATTTCATTTCATCACAAAGTCCACGAATGACAATTCCTAATGGAGATACGCGTCGAGCCAAAGCTAAATCATCTTCTAAATAAGCATGATATGTCATATTCATTGATTCACGAACGGCCTCCATAACAAGGTTTAACTCATCCATAGCGGCTTCTGACATTTCCATACGATTATCATTGATACTCTTTGACATCTCGGCAATATCTGCAGCGTGATCACCAATTCTTTCAAAGTCACTAATTGTATGAAGATATAAAGAAGCTTGTCGAGTTTGTTCTGTATTTAATGCTTGTTTTGTCAGCTGCATTAAATAAGAACCTAAACGTGCTTCATATTTATCAATCAATTTTTCTTTACGATGTACTTTATCATATTTTTCTGGTTTAAACTCATTGATCAAGTTCATTGAACGATTCACGTTATTACGCACCTTTTTAGCCATACCATTCATGACACGATGACATTGTGCAATCGCCAAAGCAGGATACGGAATCAAACGTTCTTCTAGTAAATCAAAGTCAGCTTGTTCTGCTAAATCTTCAGGACTGTCTTTAATAATACGCATCAATAATTTTTCAATTTGAGGAATGAACCAGAATAACACTAATACATTCCCACAACGAATAGCTGTATTCATTAATGCGATATTTACTGGAGACATAACTTTATTCACAAAGCTATACTGCATAAATACATTTGAACCATAGAATAGAATTGACCAGATAATCATACCAAATAAGTCGTTGATCAAATATTCTAATGCGGTACGTTTACCATTTTTATTTGCACTTAAGGCAGAAATCAACACAGGACATGCAGCACCAATACCAATACCTAAGTTAATTGGAAAGGCTGCCGCAAATGTCAATGAGCCTGTCATAGATAATGCTTGTAAGATACCAATCGCAGCACTTGCACTTTGTAAAACAGCAGTAAATAAAATACCAACAAGAATACCCATGATTGGATTTGAGAACATTGTAAGCATACTAATGAATGTTTCGTTCGTTCTTAAAGGCGAAACGGCTCCACTCATTTGTTGCATACCTGTCATTAAAATCGCAAAACCAAGCATGATATTTCCAACATTTTTATGTGTTGTACGTTTTCCAAATGTTTTTAAACAAATACCAATAAACGCAAACAATGTTGTGATCGTAGCTGTTGAAAATAAGCTTGCGATTCCACTTGATCCACCAACATAAGATAAACACAATATCCAACCAGTAATACTTGTACCAATATTGGCACCCATGATAATACCGATAGCTTGTCTTAGTTTCATCATACCTGAGTTAACAAAACCAATGACCATTACTGTCGTAGCACTACTAGACTGAATAACAGAAGTAACACCTGCACCTAAGGCAACACCTTTTAAACTTGTGTTTGTCATCTTGTACAAGAATGCTTCTAACTTGTTACCGGCTACGCTTTTTAGTCCATCGCCCATTAATGACATACCGAACAAAAATAACGCAATGCCTCCTAATAGGGATAAGACCATTGTAACTATTTCCATCTTGAACTCCTTTATAAAATGAATATTTAATTTTCAATTTTTACGCATATCGCGACGTCTTTATTATGCAATAAAAACAATGTCAAAACAATATTAAATTTATGTTAATTTTCTGTAAAATGAAGTTTTTTTCTGAAAACGCT
>NZ_DBMEXE010000017.1:0-15552 GCF_056804935.1 Holdemanella sp.
AATAAGAATTATTTAATCCAGCACAAAGATGGGACATATTCTCTTTGTAACGGAAAAGAATCCTTTTTCATAGATAATCCAAAAAGTTTAATTGAATCCGGTATAAAAGTAGTGAAGGAGTAAATTTATGAAAAAAACAATTAATTCTATTTTATTATTAACACTAATTTTAAGTTGCAACTTTATTCAAACTATTTCTGTTTTTGCAAACGAAATCGGACCAAATCCAGCCATTGAAGCAAGAGCAGACATCATAGAATGGAGATATAAGCTTGAAAATGGAAGAGTATATAAACGTCGTTATAATTACACTAAACAAAAATGGATTGGAGATTGGATTCCAGCATAGATTATGACGTAGTAACGCTTAAAAAATAGCCTAACATCGGAAAAATCAGAACAAAGCAAGACTAGCAGCAAACCAATAGTTAGAAGAAGTGAAATTTCTAGAAATCTATCTATTTATAAAATACATGAAGTACAAGAATCACAAAAATAGTTACACCACAGACTAAAACTGAGATATAAAATACACATTCAATTTCTCATCAGGAACACGCTCTCTATATTATTGGTATCAATTTGGTAGCAAAGCAACCTATAAATACACAAAAAGTGCCTTATATAAGGCACTTTTATTCGTTTTATCTCTACTCGAACTCGATTGTTCCAGGAGGCTTACTAGTAAGGTCATACATTACACGGTTAACCCCACGTACCTCATTGATAATACGAGACATAACTTTATTTAATACTTCATATGGAATCTGAGCAGATTCAGCAGTCATAAAGTCAATTGTATTAACGGCACGTAAAGCGATGGCATAATCATATGTTCTTTCATCACCCATAACACCTACTGAACGCATATTTGTCAATGCTGCAAAGTATTGACCGATTGAACGATCTAATCCAGCATTTGCGATTTCTTCACGATAAATGGCATCTGCATCTTGTACGATTTTTACTTTTTCTTCAGTAACTTCACCAATAATACGAATTCCTAAACCAGGTCCTGGGAATGGTTGTCTGAATACTAAGTATTCTGGAATACCTAATTCTAAACCGGCTTTACGAACTTCATCCTTGAACAAGTCACGTAATGGTTCAATGATTTCTTTGAAATCTACATGATCAGGAAGTCCACCAACGTTATGGTGAGATTTAATTACAGCAGATTCTCCACCTAAACCACTCTCAACAACATCTGGATAAATCGTTCCCTGAACTAAGAAATCAACTTTTCCAATTTTCTTAGCCTCTTCTTCAAATACACGAATGAATTCTTCACCAATGATCTTACGTTTTGCTTCTGGTTCTTCAACACCCTTTAGCTTTTCATAATATCTTTGTTGTGCATTTACACGAATGAAGTTTAATTCGTATGGACCTTCTGGACCAAATACAGCCTCTACTTCATCCCCTTCGTTTTTACGAAGTAAACCATGATCAACAAATACACATGTCAATTGGTTACCAATTGCTTTTGATAATAATACAGCTGCAACAGAAGAGTCTACTCCACCACTAAGGGCACATAAAACTTTTCCATCTCCAACCTTCTCACGAATAGCTTTAATTTGTTCTTCAACAAAGTTATCCATTCTCCAATCACCACAGCATCCACAAACACCACGAACGAAGTTATATAACATTTTTGAACCTTCTTGTGTATGCAATACTTCTGGATGGAACTGAACAGCATATAATCCTTTTTCTGCATTTTCACTTGATGCACAAGGACAGTTATCTGTATGAGACGTAATTTCAAAACCAGGTGCTACCTGTGAAATATAGTCAAAGTGTGACATCCAACAAATTGTTTTTTCAGATACACCCTCAAAGATTTTAGAAGAAGTCTTATCCACAAGAACCTCTGTCTTACCATATTCACGGTGATCCGCTTTTTCTACTTTTCCACCCAATACATGCATCATCAATTGTGCGCCATAGCAAAGACCAAGAACTGGGATACCCAATTCAAATAATTCCTTTGAATATGTAGGTGAATCTGCCTCATAACAACTATTTGGTCCTCCAGTTAAGATAATTCCTTTTGGATTCATAGCTTTGATTTTTTCTAAATCTGTTTTATATGAATAAATTTCACAATATACATTGCACTCACGAACACGACGTGCAACCAACTGATTATATTGTCCTCCAAAATCAAGAACAATGACTAATTCTTTTTTCATTACGTCCTCCTATTAATTTCTCAACAATATTATAAAGTAGCAACCAATTATTTACAACGCTTTAAATAATCAATTACCCCATTTAAATCCGTACAAGACTCTTGAATATATTCCTTCATCTCGTCATCTGGCGCAATCTGATCTTGAATAAAAATGGAATGCATTTTCGCATTGGCTGCTGCCATAATTCCATGCTTACTATCCTCTAATACTAAACAGTTTTCTGGTTTTACATCTAATCTTTCAGCTGCTGCCAAGAAAATATCTGGAGCCGGCTTTGATTTATATCCCTCTTTAGAAGATACAATCACATTTGGACTTAACACAAAACCTGCATGCGACAAGAACTTTTTAATATCCTGTGGGTGCGAACTTGAAGCCACCGCATAAGGAATTTTATTCTCTTCAATATACTCAATTAGATTCTGTAAACCAACCATATTGGCACTACCAGGCTCTTTAAAATATGTAAAGAAATAATCCGCACGCTCTTCCTGAATTTCTTCCATAACTCTTGTCACACCTGGATACATCATTTCAAACTCTGCAACCTTTCTTGAATCACAACCAATTAAAGGTTCCGGAAAAGAGTCTGGACAAGAAACGCCTAATTCTTTAGCCTTCTCTTTAAACTCATCCTTAAACATCTTTTCCGTATTAAACATCAAACCATCCATATCAAAGATAACCGCTTTAATTTGTGGCTTTCTAAAATACTCAATCAAACACTGCGTACCTAAATCACTCATACCACGATCCATTAAATCCACATATTCTTTGATGACACGATTTACACCATACAAAGGAAAATTTGCCTCTTGTACTGCAATTTTTAAATCCTTCACAAAATGCTTCACATAAAAACCAGGCGCATAATCATTCTCTAACATCTTCTTACCTTGGAATTCCAATTGTTTAGATCCAGCAGCACCATTACGCAAGAAGCGATACACGAAAGATTCATCCACATCTTTACAATTCAAATACGACATGGCCTCACAAATACCTTGTAACGTATTCGCAATCATAATTTGATTGGCCATCTTGACATGTTGACCACAACTCGCCTTGCCACAATACTCAATCTGCGTTCCAAACGCTTCAAAGATTTCTTTATTCGTTTCAAAATCCTCTTTGTCTGCACCAACCAAAACAGTTAGAGTACCATTTTTAGCTCCCGTATCTCCACCAGTCACTGGCGCATCCAATACATGAACCCCCAATTCTTTCCCTTTTGTATACAATTCTTTGGCAAGTTTTGGACTTGAAGTCGTAAAATCAATACAAGTTTTACCCGCATCAATACAACTAAAAATCACATCATATACTTCTTTAACATCACTAGGAAAACCGACCATTGTACAAATGACATCTACATTGGATGTCAAAGACACAATCGATTCTTCTAAAATGGCACCTGCATTTTTAGCTTGTTCTACCCTTTCTGGATGTCTTGCGTACACATGCACTTCATAACCCTTATTCAATAAATGAATAACCATTGGCTGACCCATAATGCCAGCACCAATCCAACCTATTTTTCTCATTTTACTTTCTTCCTTTCACTAATATTGGAGCGGATTGCACCGCAATAAATTTCACAACTTCAAACATAAACTTAATTTCTTCTGCATTCAATTGACGAATCTCCTTAATTCCAAACAATGCCTGTTTAAATGAAAATTCAGTTAAATCCGCAATCGTATAAATTTCCATTCGATCAAATAATTCTCCAATCAAATGACAATAACGCTCTTTTTCTTCCAGTGGACGATCCATCAATAACTTATTTACATATTCCAATAAATCATCACTCTCTTTCGTGAGTGCATCACAATAATTAAAGTCTTTTACATCCACACTCCACATAAGCGTATCATGCTGAACTAGACCAGAACCTTGGGCATCCATAATTTTTGTTTGTTCTTTATGATTTAAAACACGACCCACAATGCTATCCTTAGGAATATAGTTTGTGATCTTAGATATATCCTCATCACCTTGCCAGAAACTTTCTACAAAGCCAGGCCCATCAAAACTTTTCACACCTTCAATATATTCCTGTAGTTCTGGATTTTTTAAATACGCATACATCGCTAGATTTCCACCCTTTGAATGCCCCGTTAAATACATCTTTGGATAGACCTTCTTCTTTTTCAATCCAAACAAATAATTCGTTTCAGGAATATTCTCAACGGTTTCTTTAACATAATCCTTCGCCAAAATTTGACAAGGAAGATCCTGCTTATAAGTCATCATTAAATTTTCTTTCCAACCCGTAATACTACCATCTGTACCACTAAAAGAAATAACGAAAGATCCATCTGGCAACACAAGTGTTACCACACTAAATTGAATCACATCTTCATCACTATAGACTTTTTTATAGTTCTTTAACTTTATATTTCCATAACGAATCGTATCTTGCAATGCATCAATTAAATGTGGAAGATTTATTGAAAATGTATACTTACTCTTTAATTCCTCTTCACTATATAAAGAAAGATATTTACGACATGCTTCTTCTAAAGAAACCTCGTCCTTTTCCACAATGCCATCCCAATCCACATAAGATAGATCGGCGCATACTAACATATCAACATCATTAAAGGGACGAATAGAAAAGTCGATATCTCTTCTTAAATGTACATAATTTAATAAGTTTTCCATAGTCAACCTCACTACAAAGATTTTACAATATACAAAAGGATTAGCCAAATGACTAACCCAATTTTTTTGATAATTTTACATAATGATCTGCATTTGAAAGAATGTCAGAAGCCTGAGATTCTGAAGTCTTTTTAATGATTTTAGCCGGTACTCCAACCACAACACTCTTTTGTGGAATCACCATATTTTCAGGCACAACACAACCAGCACCAATGATACTATGCTTTCCTATATGAGCTCCATTTAAGATAATAGCGCCCATACCAATAAGCACCTCATCTGCAATCGTACAACCATGCACAATGGCCCCATGACCAATCGTAACACGATCACCAATTTTTAATGGATAGCCACAATCCGTATGCAAAACACACTGATCTTGAATATTGGTTTCTTGCCCAATTTCAATCGTTTCTTCTTCACTACGAATCACGGCATTATACCAAACACTTGAATCTTTGCCAATTGAAACATTACCCAAGATGGTTGCATTACTTGCACACAAAAAATTCTTTTTAACCTCATCCAATCTCTTACAAAGCCAAACCACACCATGCCACACATCAAATTTCATACCACAAGAAGGCAATGCCCCATACATAGTAAAGCCATGTTTTTTATGAAAGGCAATACTTTCTTCATTCGAATCTGTAATACATGAAATGATCCAACGCATGTTTAATTTTCTACAATCCGCTTCAAGCTGATCTAACATTTTTGAAGGCAAACCATAATGTTTTCCTTCTTTAAAATAAATAGTAAGTTCTACACAATACTTATACGCCTCTTTAGAAAAAGCCGGGTGCACATAGCCATAGCCAATTAAAACATCCTCATTAAGTGCGACATAAAATGGATTTGTCTTTGAGATTTCCATCATATGTTCTTTAAATACATCAAAAGAATCTGGTACAAGGTCAAATATAGCTGTACTTTTCTTTACATAATGTACATAGATTGAATATATACTTTCTAAATCTCTTTCTTGAAGTAAACGTAACTCTTGCATAAAAACCTCCTATTGGATTTCTAGACTTGAATCAGCTGTTAAACTTGCATCTGCTCTTCTTCCAGAAAGATATGCGATTGTTCCAGCAACACCAATCATACTTGCATTGTCTGTACAACAATACATTGGAGGCACGGTAAACTCAACTTCTGGATATTCATTTCTTAATTCTTCTACTTTTTCACGAAGTCTTGAGTTAGCACTTACACCACCACCTACAACGAAATGACGAATATCTTTATGATCATCTAATACGGCTCTTACACGAGAGAAAATTTCGTCCAATGCACATTCCTGGAATGAACAAGCTAAATCTGCCATATCAAATGTCTTGCCTTGTCTTTCCATACGCTTCGTAAATTGTAGAACACTACTCTTCAATCCAGAAAAGCTAAAATCATAACGACCCTGTGTTTTCGGCTTTGCCAGTTCATATACTGGCTTTCCTTCTTTTGCTAATTTATCAATTTTAGGACCACCCGGATATCCAAGACCCAATACACGAGCCACCTTATCAAAGGCTTCTCCAATCGCATCATCCTGCGTTTCTCCTAAGATTTCAAAACTTGTTTCATCCTTCATATAAACAAGTTCTGTATTTCCACCAGAAACAACAAGCGCTAATACTGGATATTTCATATCCACAACTAATTCATTGGCATAAATATGTCCTGCCAAGTGATGTACAGGAACTAATGGTTTATGGTAGGCAAAAGCCAAAGTCTTGGCAGCCTGCACACCAACGTGTAAACATCCAATTAAGCCAGGACCTTGCGTAACGGCAACCGCATCCACATCTTCCATAGTGATATTGGCATCCTTCAATGCTTTTTCAATACAATACGAAATATTTTCTACATGAATACGACTTGCCACTTCAGGTACAACCCCACCAAATTCTGTATGCACATCAATTTGGCTTGCGACTACACTTGATAATACTTCCTTTTTATCTTTGACAACCGCAACGGCTGTTTCATCACAACTACTTTCAATTCCGATAATAATCATATAATCCTCCTACAATGCCAATGTCATCACAATGGCATCTTCTCCATCTGGATAATAACTTTTAGATACATTGACTTGAATAAAGCCCATTTTTTGATATAAATTCAAGGCTGCCTCATTGCTGGCACGAACCTCTAATGTCATATATTCACAAGCCACTTCTCGAGCTCGATCAAATAAATGCATCATCAATTCTTTACCATATCCTCTTTTTCTTAAGTCAGGATCGACTCCAATACGAGCAAGCTGCGCCATTTCAAAGGTTTCCCATAAAAAGGCGTATCCAACAATGGTATCTTCATCTAGTAAAATCCAGCCATGAGAAAAGGGATTCTCATTCAATTCATATAAACAATCTTTTTCTAGCCAAGGCTGTTTAAAACAAGCTTGTTCAAGTTCTAAAACACGAACAAGATCCGTGTCTTTCATTTCTTTAAAAATCATGCTTTATAGGCATCGCTTTCTTTTAAATATTGAGGAACTAAGGCATGTACATTTTCAATTGTACGACTTGGTACCTCCATAAAATTCTTCAAGAAATCACAACTTGCAGCTTCTTGATTCACTAAATATCCATCTCCATATAAAGTTCCAGGATGTTCGTTTAAGAAATCTTCCAATTGATTGACTTCTAAAATTTGTGTTTTTCCAACCACAACACCCTTTTCTAAGTGTGCTACATACGCTCTTTTACTACGCGCATCCAAAATAACATTGGCACTTTCATCCATGCCCGCAAACAACTGCATTGTACTAATACACTTTAATGTTTTATGCATTTGTGTACAAAATACTTTCGCAATTGTCATCGCAATACGAATGCCTGTATAAGATCCCGGACCATCTGTAATGATCACTTCATCTACGTCTTTATAGTCTAAACCAGTCTTTTCAAACAATTGATTTAATTCCACAAAAATCGTTTCACTTTGTTTCTTGAATGCTTCAATAGATACACCATCAATCAATATTCCATCTTTATATAAACCTAACACTAATGCTTTATAAGCACTATCCATACATAAACTAATCATGATATGCCTCCACAATACTTTTTGATACAGGACCCGTATATTCTAATGTCACTGTACGATTTTCATCGATACCTTCTTCAAAAGAAATTTTGATATGATCTTGTGGCAATTGATCTTCAATAAATTCAGACCATTCTACTACAGTAATTCCTTCATCAAAACAATCTTCAAAACCTAAGTCCTGACATTTTCCTTCTAAACGATACGCATCAATATGATGGAAAGGGACTCCACCTTCTTGTTTATAATCCTTTAAGATTGTAAAAGTTGGTGAATTGATCACATTCTTTACACCCAAAGCTTTCCCAAAGCTTTTGGTCCAAGTTGTTTTACCTGCACCCAAATCTCCATCTAATGTAATGACTAATTGTTTATTTCTACAAAGATCTGCCATTTTAGTGGCAAATTCCTGTGTTTCTTGTAAACTATGAATTTCTATTTTCATAATGACCTCTTTCTACTGAAATACACTATTCCATCTTATATCTTTTTTCAACTATTTTTTCTTCATCATACGATTTCTATGCACCATGGCCTTGATTTGTTTAATCTGCGCAAGGCGATTTCGCACCTTCACTTCAGATCCCTGATCACTTGGTACATAATATTCTTTACCAACTAGAGCATCTGGAAGACATTGCATATCCGTCATGTGATATTCATAATCATGTGAATACTCATATCCTTTACTGTAGCCTAAATCTTTCATTAACTTTGTCGGCGCATTACGAATATGTAAAGGCACTGGCTGATCTAATGTTTTTAGTGCATCACTTTTCGCATTATTATAAGCCACTTCTAAAGCGTTTGATTTTGGAGCTAAAGCCAAATATACAGCTGCATGCGTTAAATGTACATTGCATTCTGGAACACCTAAATAGTGACATGCCTGATAGGCTGCCACACAGATTTCTAAGGCTCTAGAATCTGCCATACCAATATCTTCACTAGCCATACGAACGAATCTTCTTGCGATATATAAAGGGTCTTCTCCAGCCTCTAACATACGTGCTAACCAATATACAGCGGCCTGTACATCGGAGTTTCGTACACTTTTATGTAGGGCAGAAATAATATTATAGTGTTCCTCCCCTTTTTTATCATACAATAACGACCTTTTTTGAAGGCATTGCTTCAAAATATCCTGTGAAACATGAATACCATCCAATTCACTTGGACTATTATAAACAACCATCTCTAATGTATTTAAACAAAAGCGGGCATCCCCACCTGAAAATGCGGCAATCGCATCTATATCTTCATCCGTAATATGTATTTTTAAATTGCCTAATCCTTTTGAGCTGGAAATAGCACGAATAATCAAATCTTTTAAGTCATCCTTATTTAGACTGTTTAACACAAACACTCTACACCTAGATAAAAGGGCAGAATTAATCTCAAAACTAGGATTTTCTGTTGTAGCACCAATCAGAATGATACTTCCCTTTTCAACATAAGGTAAAAACGCATCTTGTTGAGCCTTATTAAAACGATGGATTTCATCTACGAATAATATTGTTTTTTGTCCCAAGGCCCTACGCGTATCGGCCTGTTTCATAACTTCCTTGATTTCTTTAATGCCACTAGTAACAGCTGAGAAATCCACAAAATAACTCTTTGTCTGATGGGCAATAATACGTGCCAATGTCGTTTTTCCTACTCCAGGTGGACCCCAAAAAATCATCGATGTCACTTGATCATGTTCAATCATTTGCCACAAAAGATTTCCCTTGGCAACAAGCTGTTTTTGTCCTACATATTCATCCAATGTTTCTGGACGCATACGATCGGCTAAAGGCCTTGTGTCTTCTTGTATTGAAAATAGAGAATCTTGTTCCATATGTTTCCTCCATATGTACTTTATTATACACCACACAAAAGAAAAAGTGTTTGACCTTAATCAAACACCATCTTCTTTTTCTCAATTCGTCTTAAAAATATCCATCCCACAACACAAGATAAAACTTCCGTAATCACAAATGCATACCAAATCAAAGATACATCCCTATCATATTGAATGACTAATTTTGAAAATCCCCAAGCTAAAGGTAAAATCAAAATGGCTTGTCTAAGCAAGGATACGATCAAGGATTCCATACCTCCATTTAAAGCTTGATACACACCTTGAAATGCGATATTTACACCCGCAAATAAAAAGCTAATGGATATGATTCGAACAGCACTGATGAAATATATTCTGGATTGTCCTGCATTAAATAGTGTCGCAAAAAAGTTTGGGAATAGTTCTGTAATTAGAGTGCCCAAGGCCATTAACACTATAGTATATATTAAGCCATATTTAATTCCATCTTTAACACGATGCTTATTTTGCATACCATACGAAAAGGCAATGATAGGTGTAATCGCATCTCTTAAACCGAATGCCATAAATAAGACAAATTGTTGTACTTTATAGAAAAGTCCATAGGCTGTTTGTGCAGATGCATCAAATTTTAGAATTAAATTCATCGCGTACACCATAAATGACATCAATGCCTGCGCAATAATAGCTGGAAGTCCAATCGAATAGATTTCTTTGATGATACGCTTATTTGGTTTTGTATAAGTGAGACCCTGATCAAATTCTTTATTTAAACGCATATGAAACACAACTAATAATAAAGCCGATAAAATTTGTCCAATGACTGTCGCATAAGCCGCTCCTTGTACACCTAAATTGAAACCATAGATTAATACAGGATCTAGAATCATATTGATTATGGCTCCTGTAACTTGTCCAATTGTTGAATATAAGGAGCGTCCTGTAGCTTGGAGCATTTTTTCAAATATAGAAAAGAACACAACGCCAAAGGATAATAGGCAACAAATCCTTAGATAGTCTACACTCATCGATAATACAAGCGCATTCCTTGTTTGAGAGGATATATAGGCTTTAATGCCAAACAATCCAAACAACACACAAATAATATAAATAACTGTAGCTAGAAACAAACCATTTCCGGCTACTTTAGAAGCTTTTTCACGATTTCTCTGCCCCAAAGTTCTTGCGAGTAAGGCGTTTACTCCAACACCTGTACCAATGGCTAAGGCCACCATCAACATCTGGATAGGGAAAACTAAGGTAAGTGCATTTAATGCGGCTTCACTTCCTTCTTTCATATTTCCTACAAAGGCACTGTCCACAATATTATAGACAGCTTGCAAGGCCATAGATAAAATCATGGGCACACCCATTTGAAGCATTAACTTATTGACGGGCTCATTTTTCATTTTGTTGTTTTCTTCCATTCTTTTTCTCCTTAAAACACAAAAAAGTGCATTGCCTACATAAGTTGGACTTACGCTTTTGAGCAACACACTTTACAAAAATATAAAAAAGTAGCAGAAAACTGGATTTACGCTGTTTCCGCTACTCGTTACGAAGTGATTATATTTTTATTTTTTTAATTTGTCAAAGTAAAATTACATGGCTTTTTCAATTAATTCTACACATTTATCAATGCCCAAAACACCACTGTCTAAACACAATTGATAGTTTTTGGCATCGGCCCATTTACGATCTGTGTAATATTTATAGTAAGCGATACGACGTTTATCTTTGTCTTTGATTCGTTTATCTGGGGCAAATTCATTTTGTCCATAAACCGAAACAACACGATTCTTGCGATATTCAAAGTCCGCATGAATAAATACATTCAATACATCTTTACGATCACGAAGAATATAGTCTGAACATCTTCCTACAATAACGCAGTTTCCTTTATCGGCCAATTCACAAATTACATTTCTTTGTGCAATATATAATTCGTCCGATAAGTTATATCCATAATTATTCCAAATAAAGCCAAATGTACTTGTGCTGGATGCATCTTCCCCATTTTCTTCAATATATTCTTTCGCAAAACCACTTTCTTGAGCAATTTGTTGCACAATTTCATAATCATAATAAGCATAGCCTAGTTTTTCAGCTAATTTCTTGGCAATGGTTCTTCCGCCACTTCCAAATTCACGTGTAATTGTAATTATCATAAGATACCTCCTAATATACAAAAATCGAGCCTTCTACAACTGGAATTATATCCCGTAAGAAGACTCGTTGTTGTAGATATTTTACCAAAATTATTAAGTTTTTGTAAGTAATGGTACAGCATATTATATACACCATCACCTCGCTTTTATATACTGCACTATCTACTTATATTTTAATTCACAATAGATCAAAAGTAACGTAAAACGTTGCATTTTAACGCAAGAAAAGCAGAACATTTAAATTTACTTTATATAAAGCACTTATAGATATACATACCGCAGTGCGCAAAGTATTTTTATGCAAAATATACCGCAATGCGCAAAGTATATAAAAAGAATAGAATCTTTCGACCCTATTCCTTAGCTCCATATTCTTCATAATATGCATCAATTCTTGATTTTAATTCAGGATCTAATTTATCACCTAAATATTCAATTACTTCTGGCATTGACACGATTGCAGCTGTTGGGAAACCATATAATTCACTCACTTCTGTTAGTGCCGTTTTTTCACCTTTTCCCTTTTCGTTACGATTTAAAGAAACCATCAATCCAACGATTTCAACATTTGCTGCGCCACGAACCTTTGGTACTGTTTCTTCCATTGATTTTCCAGATGTCGTAACATCTTCAATCATAACGACACGATCACCATCTTGTAGTTTTGTTCCTAAGAAACTTCCCTTATCAGCTCCATGATCTTTTTCTTCTTTACGATCTGAACAGTAACGAACTTCCATTCCATATAAATGATCTAATGCGATTGTCGTCGCAACAGCCAATGGAATTCCCTTATATGCAGGTCCGAATAATACATCGAAGTCTTTACCATATTGATTGACGATTGCCTTTGCGTAATATTCACCTAATCTTTTTAACTGGTTACCTGTAACATATCCACCAGCATTCATAAAGAATGGGGATTTACGTCCTGATTTTAGTGTAAAATCACCAAATTTTAACACTTTAGATTCCAACATGAAATCAATAAACTCTTTTTTATATTGTTCCATTTTCTTGCCTCCACTTTTACAGAAATTCTATCATACTTCTGCACAATTTCCCATAATTGTACGATTTTTAAATGATAAATATTATGGTAGTATAGAGCTGAGGTGATAGACAATGCAGGAAAATGTATTCTTTTTTCTGAAGGCTAAAAATAGTGTTAAATATTTATACGATAATATCAGTGTAGAAGATGGACTTGCCCTCATGCGCAAGCACAAATATACGGCGATGCCCATTATTAATAAGGAAGGAGTTTATGTAGGAACCATTACAGAGGGGGATTTTCTTTGGTACTTATTAGATCATCCTTCAATTCATAAAGAAGATCTAGAACAAATGGAGATTCATGAATTAATTCGTGGAGACTTTACGCCACCGGTTCAAATCGATGTTCCAGTCGATCAATTGTTCGCTCAATCTTTGAAACAAAACTTCGTACCTGTAGTTGATGATCGTCAAATTTTTATTGGTATTGTGACACGACAATCCATCATTCAATATTTAATGAATAACGCAAGTAAATATCTATAATTTTAAAACAGCCAGATTTTCTGGTTGTTTTCTTTATCACATTGAAAAAAGCCTTTAAATTGTGTATGATAATGGGTATTAATGAAGGAGTGATAGTTTCATGAATCCGGATGATTCAGTCCCGTTACAGTATAGTTTAGGAGGGTTAATATGAACCTTCCCATCTTAATTTTATTTACATTTATTCTAAACATCTTGTTTTCAATGACAAGCAGCATCGTTTCTACAAATAAAGAAATCGAAGATGAATCTTATAAATATCAAGCTACATTAAAATGGTTATCTCTATGCATGGAAGTATTTGGCACTTTGATGAGTGTAATCTATTTACAATCTTTGATTCATGGTCCATTACTTTATGTAGTCGTACTTCTATTGGTGTATGTATATATTTTATTGAGTGATTTATTACCAAGAAAATTTGCGAATGCTCATTTAGACAAGTTTGAAAAAACATTTATGTCTATTGCGAAAGGTATTCAATCCTTATTTACACCGTTTACTTTCTTCTTACGTTTCCAAGTAGAAAAAGAACAAGAAGATTATTCCGAAGAAGATATTTATGAAGTAATCAACGGTGGTGGAGTAGAACCAAGTCAAAAAGAATTTATCGAAAACTTATTCGAATTTGATGATACGCCTGTTGAAGAAATTTGCACACATCGAAGTGAAGTTGTTTGTCTATATCTAAATGATGATAAAGAAACATGGAAAAAAACCATTCTAGAAAATCGTCACACATTATACCCTGTATGTGACGAGGATAATGATGATGTCGTAGGTATTCTAGATACACGTGATTATTTCCGTTTAGATTCGATTGAACAAGATAATGTCATCAATAAAGCAATGGATCAGCCTTTCTTTATTTCACAAAATATGAAGGCCGATGTTCTATTGAAGGAAATGAAAATTAAAAAAGTATACTTTGCGGTTTTACTTGATGAATACGGAGGAATGACCGGTATCGTGACTTTACACGATATTATTGAAACCCTTCTTGGTGAAATCCAAGAAGATGATGATATCAATGAACCAGATCCAATCCAACAAATTGATGCAGATCAATTTAGAATCTATGGTCAAGCTGACATTGAAGATGTCGAAAAAGCTTTAGGCATTTCATTAGAAGACGAGGATTGTGACACGTTTGGTGGATACATTCTAAATCATTATGGACAAATTCCTGATGAAGGTTCACATTTTAAAGTCAGTCTAGACTTAATGGATGTATATGTTAAGGAAGTAAAAAATCATCGTATCGGACAAACTATTGTACAAATAAAACGAAAAGAGGAAGGAAACCAACATGAAAGCACTGAAAAACGCAATCGAGACTAGAGGACATTTTATCAATGATGAGGTATTAAAGGTAGATGCTTTTTTAAATCATCAAATCGACTGTTCTTTAGTAGATGAAATGGGAAATGAATTTTATGAACACTTTAAAAACAAAGGCATCACAAAAGTAGTAACCATTGAATCTAGCGGTATTGCCCCAGCCTATGCGACAGCCATTCGTTTGAATGTGCCATTGATTTTCATCAAGAAAACACAACCAAGCACAATGATCGATCCTGCTTTTGCGGAAGTCTTCTCTTTCACAAAGAATAAGACATATCCAATTTGTATTGAAAAAGAATACTTAAAAAAAGGCGACAAAGTATTATTCATTGATGACTTCTTGGCAAATGGTGAAGCATTCAAGGGAACGGAAAACTTAATTGCGCAGGCACAAGCTGAAATCGTTGGTGTTGGCATGGTTATCGAAAAAGCTTTCCAAAAAGGACATGCATATATTGCTGAAAAGGGATATGACCTTTTAGCGTTGGCATCTATTGCAGGTGTTAAGAATAAGAAAATTACATGGGCTGATGAATAATCAGTCCTTTTTTTGAAAACAAGGGGATTCTAATGAAAAATACATTCAAAAAACTATTTATTAGCTTTACCGTATTATCACTCACTGCATGTGGTTCAACTACAATGCAAGATAATACGTTTGCAGCTAAAGAAAACAAGGGCTTCACAAAATACACAAACCAATTGGTAGTTGAATATGCCGAAAACGACTATACAACAATGCACCAATTCTTCG
>NZ_DBMEXE010000018.1:0-15489 GCF_056804935.1 Holdemanella sp.
ATTGCTTCAGGCTTTCGCTTTAGGGCTCTAAGTCTTTCCTTCCTACGCTTAACACTGTACCTCACGATACAATGCCCAAGGACTAGATACTGGCCTCTTTTGCTCCAAGAGTTACCAGGTCAGGAGTTTCACCTAACTAAATCAACTGCACCGAACTGGCGCACCATACAAAAAGACCTCCTTTCACTACAGTCAAACTATAGCATTAAGGAGGTCCTATTACACCGGTTGTCCGTCATGTTGCACCGATTCAAACGTCATTCGAAACCGGTATGACCGCTAGAGGCGCACCGAATTAGCCGTCAATTGCATATATCTTCATGAAAGGTATAGGCTATTTTATGTGTTTATTAATTAATGTGTTTATCTTTAAATTGTAAACGAGCTAAGGCTCTTGCTATACTGGCTTGTGACATATAATATTCACGAATGGATTGTTTCTGTCTCATTCTTTCTTTAGCACGTTCTAAAGATTCTTTGGCTCTTCTTGCATCTAGTTCTTCTTGTGTTTCACATGTATCAACTAAGACTTCAGCTTGGTTGTTTGAAAAGATCATGGATCCATAGCCACTAACGACTTCAATTTCAGAATTATCTTCTTTTCGGATTTTTAAAAGCCCAGGCGTAATTGCGTAGATTGTCTTGGCATGATGTGCAAGAAATTGTTTACTTCCATTGGGTGTGTGTATCGTTAATACTTGTGCTTTACCATTATAAAACACGTGATCACTAGCCATGATTTTTAAATCAAAAAGTTCCATAATTATACTTCTTTCGCTTTTTCTTTGACTTCTTCAATGGTTCCTACATTGAAAAAAGCACTTTCAGGATATTCGTCCATTTCTCCATCTAAGATTGCTTTAAAGCCTTTGATTGTATCTTGTAGAGGAACATATTTTCCCGGGATTGAAGTAAATTGTTCAGCTACGTGGAATGGTTGAGCCATAAAGTTACGTAAACGACGAGCTCTAGCTACAACGGTTTTATCTTCATCACTTAGTTCATCCATTCCTAGAATGGCAATAATATCTTGTAGTTCTTTATATTTTTGAAGGTATTGTAAAACACGTTGAGCTGTTTCATAGTGTTCTTCACCTACAATATCGGGTTGAAGAATTCTTGAACTTGATTCAAGTGGATCTACAGCTGGATAAATACCTTGTTCAACAACCTTACGAGATAAGACGGTTGTCGCATCCAAATGTTCGAATGTTGTTGCGGGAGCAGGGTCAGTTAAATCATCTGCAGGAACGTATACAGCTTGTACACTAGTAACGGATCCGTTTTTTGTGGAAGAAATACGTTCTTGAAGTTGTCCCATTTCATTAGCAAGTGTAGGTTGATATCCAACGGCGGAAGGCATACGTCCAAGTAAAGAAGAAACTTCTGATCCAGCTTGTACAAAACGGAAGATGTTGTCGATAAATAATAATACATCTTTATGTTCAACATCACGGAAATATTCGGCCATAGTCAGTCCGGTTTCGGCAACACGCATTCTGGCTCCTGGACTTTCATTCATTTGTCCAAAGACAAGTGCAGTGTTCTTGATTACACCGGATTCACTCATTTCAGTATATAAGTCGTTTCCTTCACGACTTCTTTCTCCAACACCTGTAAAGATGGAATAGCCTCCATGCTCACTGGCAATATTTCGAATCAATTCTTGGATCAGTACGGTTTTTCCAACGCCGGCACCCCCAAACAATCCAATCTTTCCACCTTTGGCATATGGTGCTAATAAGTCAATAACTTTGATTCCTGTTTCAAGAACTTCTGTGACAGGAGATTGATCTTCAAATTTTGGTGGTTTTCTGTGAATAGGCCAATATGTATCTGTATCAATCGCTTCTTTTCCATCGATTGTATCTCCCAAAACATTAAACAAACGACCTAAATTTTGTGTTCCAACTGGAATTTCAATGCCCATTCCTGTAGATAAGACAGGCATATCTTTTTGTAAGCCTTCACTAGGCGATAACATGATACAACGAACTGTATCGGTTCCAATGTGCTGCATAACTTCCATTACAACTTTTTTGCCGTGGTTATCAACCTGCAAAGCGGTTTGAATATATGGAAGTGGCGTTTCATCAAAATGTACGTCTACAACAGGGCCCATAACTTGTGTGATTTTTCCTATTTGCATGTGGATTGACTCCTTTTCTTCTTTTGTAGCTGTTGCCTTCTAGCTTTGGCACCAGCTGCAACCTCTGTTATTTCTTGTGTGATTTTTGCTTGTCTTTGACGATTGTATTGTAAAGATAAACTGTTTAATAATTCTTCACCGTTTTTATTTGCTGAATCCATTGCCTGCATACGCGCAAAGTTTTCGGATGCATAAGATTCAACAAGGGCACTATAAATAAATCCGGATAAATAATCAGGGATGACAATGTTTAATAATTCAGCAGGGCTAGGCTCCAACTGAATGGAGTGAATGGTTTGTCCACCAACTTCAACTTCCTGATTTAAACGATACAAAGGAAGTAACTGTTCAACATCGACCGTAAATTGATTGTGTTGATCCATACGTGTATAGATAATTAATACTTCATCGATTGTTTTTTCAGCATACAGTTCAAGCATTTTACTCGAAATGGATCTTGCACGACTCAAAGTTGGATTTTGCGCTGTATATAGAAAACTTTCTTCAACCGGAATGTGTCGTCTTAAAAAGTATTGTCTTCCAACTTCTCCAATCATATAGAGCTTATAGTTTGGGTGAGCCTTAATGATTTGTTCAGTGAGCTTTAAAACATTAAGGTTGTAGGCACCGGCCAATCCCTTATCTCCAGTAACACATATGATGGCCTTATTTTGATGTTTTTCATCAATATATTCTCGACTATCTAAGTAAGGGTGTTCAAAGTGATCAGGAAGATTTTGAAGGATCGTCAAAATCTGCTTTCGTAATGAGTAAAAATAAGGATCGGTATTTGCGGCTTTTTGTTTGGCCGTATTCATTTTGGTTGAAGAAATCATATACATGGCTTTTGTGATCTTCATAGTCGATTGAATACCATTCATTCGATCTTTGATTTCTCGGATTTGTGACATTATTCTTGTCCTCTATATTGTTTAGCTAGTGTAATGATTCTTGTTTTTAAATTGTCATCCAGTTTTTTAGTTGTATTGATCTCACGACTGATTTCACTGTGATTTTCATTAAACCAATCTAATAATTTTGTTTCTTCTTTTTTGACTTGTTTTGAATTCAAATCATCTAGAATTCCTGCGTCTGCAACTACTAGAATAATAACCATGTCTGCATGTGACATAGGGTGGTTTAAAGGTTGTTTCAAAAGCTCCATAAGTACTTGTCCGTGTTGAAGTTGTCGTTTTGTCGCATCATCTAAATCGGAGGCAAATTGTGTAAACTCCTTCATTTCACGGTATTGAGCTAAATTGATACGTAAAGATCCAGATGCTTTTTTCATGGCTTTAGTTTGAGCGGCACCACCGACACGGCTAACAGATAATCCAACATTAACAGCAGGTCTTTGTCCTTCAAAGAATAAATCACTTTCCAAGAAGATTTGACCATCGGTAATTGAAATAACGTTGGTTGGAATATATGCACTTACATCTCCATCTTGGGTTTCGATGATTGGAAGAGCTGTGATGGATCCTCCTGAATTTAATCTAGAAGAACGTTCTAGTAGTCTAGAATGTAAATAGAATACATCACCTGGATAGGCTTCACGTCCTGGAGATCTTCCTAGTAATAAGGAGATCGTACGATAGGCAACGGCATGCTTGCTTAAATCATCGTAAACAATAAGTACGTCTTTGCCTTGATGCATAAAGTATTCAGCTAGAGAAGTTGCAGAATAAGGGGCAATATATTGTAGGCTGGCTGAATCGGCAGCCGTAGAGTTTACAATAACGGTATATCCCATCGCATCATTTTTCTTTAATGTATTGACTAGGTTAGCCACTGTACTTGCCTTTTGGGCAATAGAGACATAAATACAAATACAGTCTTTTCCTTTTTGATTTAGTATAGTATCCAATGCGATTGAAGTTTTACCCGTTTGACGATCCCCAATGATTAATTCACGCTGTCCTCTTCCAATAGGAAACATAGAATCGATGGATAGAATACCGGTTTCCATAGGAGTTGTGACAGGTTTACGGTCAATAATGCTTGGGGCGGGTTCTTCGATAGGACGCATTTCAGCGGCTTCAATAGGACCAAGTCCATCAATTGGATTTCCAAGTGGATCCACGACACGTCCTAGAAAATTAGAGCTGACTGGCATACCTGCTTGTTTTTTTGTTCGAGAAACCTTTGTACCTTGACCAATAGTACCTTCTGTATCAAATAGAATAACACCGATGTTTTCGGTTGTGATATCGAGTACCATTCCTTTTGTACCATTCTCAAAAACAACAACTTCTCCATACATCGCATGATCTAGTCCCGAAATGGTTGCGATACCATCTCCAATTGTTTCGACATAGCCAACTTCATTTTCTTGGGAAGTGGCTTCAAATTGTTCGATAGCCTCTTTTAAAATGGACATAAGTGTTCCATCTTTTTTCATTTGAATGGCTTGATCCCTGGCAGCTTGAATTTGTTCTTGAAGCTGTTGTTGGCGAGAACGCGTAGACCAATCGTATTCATCGTTGTTTGCGCTTAGAATAAAGCCTCCACGTACACTTGGATCAATAGAGATGGTTAGTGTAATATTTTCGGCCTGGTATTTATTTTTAAGGAATGTCTTTATTTTTTCTTCTTGCGCTGCACTAGGCCTTGTTACACAGCGTAAGGTTGCGTTTAAATTTTCGTTGTTCATTTATTTCATTTCCTTTAAAAAATCATCATATAGTTTTTCATCGCTCTTTGTATTTGTGATTTTATCAGCCGCTTTATTAATCAAATCTGCGATTTCAGATTTAGCTTTTGCCTTTTCCTCATTGGCAGCTTCAATCGTTTTGGTGCGAGCTTGTTCAATCATTTCATCGGATTTTTTATTTGCATCCGCAATAATTTGTTCATATTCAAGGCTGGCTTTTTCTTTTGCATCCGCTAGCATGCCATCACAAATTGTTTGCATATTTGCAAGATGTTGATCTGCTTTATTTTTTGATTCAAGAGCTTCTTGTTTTTGTTGATTTGCCAAGGCAAAATCAGATTCTATTTCTTGTTTTCTCTTTTCAAGAATGTCATGTACTGGTTGAAATAGAAAATGTTTCATCAGTGCATATAAAATAAGTAGATTGATGATTGTCCAAAGAATATTGGAATCAATTCTTAACATAGATTATCCCACCTATTTCACCATTAAAATGATTAAAATACCTAATACAAATCCGTAGATGGCTGTTGCTTCAGCTAAAGCTGCACCAATTAATAAGGTACTACGAATTTTTCCGTGAGCTTCTGGCTGCTGGGCGATGGCTTTTACGGCACTGCTTGTCGCAAAACCAATACCTAATCCTCCACCAATAACGGCAAGTGCTGCCATTCCAACTCCGATTGCTGTTAAACTCATTTTTATTTCCTCCTAATTTTATTCTGTTTCTGTCGCTTCTGCGATAAATAGTGATGTTAAAAAGACGAATACATAAGCTTGAATGAATCCATCAAAGAAATCAAAGTACAAGCTAAATACAGTAGGTATAAAGACAGGAACGACCATTTTGATCATTTCCATAATGACGAAGGCACCAATGACATTACCAAATAGACGCATACACAGTGATAAAGGACGTGTAAACACTTCAAGAATATTGATGGGTGTAACAACGGCGACGGGTTGAGTAAAGCTTTTGATCCAGCCTTTCATGCCTTTAGCTCGTATTCCACTGATTTCAATCAATACAATGCTCATAAGTGCTAGTGCGATAGTGACATTCATATCTTTGGTCGGGGGTTTCATACCAAAGATACCAATGATATTCGCAAGACCTATATATAATAGGATGGTTGAAATGTAGGTACTGTATTCTTTGGCATTTTCACCAAGCATGGAGATTGTGAATTTATCTAGCCATATGACAATACTTTCCGCTACAATTTGTTTCTTGCCTGGATTATGAACTTTGAGTCCTCGTGTTAACCAAGCAGAAAGTAAAACAAGTATAGCCATGACAACCCATGTGATGACAACCGATTCACTAATCGCAAAGGGACCGATAGTAAACGCGGTGTCAACGTTTAACTGATCAAGTAGTTCTTTTGTGAACTCTTCCATAGCTCCTCCTTTCGAAACAATAAAAAAACGATGGAGATAATCCGTGAATTTACGAATTAAGACAAAATTCGTTTTTCTATAAGCTCGTATTTTAGTTCTCATGATTTTGAAATTCAAGTCTTTTTATCAATGTAAACGTTATCTGTTTTGTATGATAATGCTTTTATATGTTGTGTACATATGGTATATATGTCTGAATAACATAATTGACTTTGTTTTACGGTTAAATCAAAAAAAAAGGAAGAATCGATCTTCCTCTTAATGTTCCTTTGTATGATCAAAAGCCATGCCTAGAATGGTTTCAATATGTTCATCATCTAATGAATAGTAGACTGTCTTTCCTTCTTTTCTAGATTTGATGAGTTTAGAAAGGCGTAGTGCCTTTAATTGATGTGATACGGCAGATTTTGTCATATCGAGTACGTTGGCTAAATCCGATACGCACATTTCGCTTTGTTGAAGGGATAATAAAAGCTGAAGGCGTGTACTATCACCCATGACTTTAAAGAAATCTGATAGGTTCATAATTTCATCAAAGGCCGGCATGTTTTCTTTTACTTCTTGTACTAATTCTGTATTTTTAGGCTTGCAGTCACAATGTGTACCAATCATATGTTCTCCTTTTTTCTTTATTATAGTTGAATGATTGAACAATTGTCAAAAAGTTATTGACATCATGTATGAATCCTATATAATGAAAGTGTAAAAGGTTGAATACATGTTCAACTATTCAAATGTGGAGGAAAATAATATGAAAAAGAGTTATAAGATTGATGTAGATTGCGCAAACTGTGCAAACAAAATGGAAGTAGCTGCTAATAATACAGAAGGCGTAAAGAATGCGGTTGTAAACTTCATGATGTTAAAGATGAATGTTGAATTTGAAGATGGAGTTCAACCTAAAGAAGTCATGGCTCGTGTTTTAGAAAATTGTAAAAAAGTAGAAGATGATTGCGAAATTTTCTTTTAATGAAAAGTAAGATGCGAAAGCATCTCTATTTTTCAATTATTATAGTTGAATGATTGAACAATTAATGTTTTTGGAGAGGTAGAGATAAGTATGAACAAGAAACAGAAGAAGATGTTAAAGCGAATTATTGTTGCGAGTATTCTTTTTATTATAATTAAGGTCGCAAAACTACCCGAATATATTGAAATTCCTTTGTTTCTAGTGGCCTATCTAGAAATTGGTTATGATATTCTTCTTAAGGCTTTTAAAGGAATTAGAAATCGTCAGGTATTTGATGAGAATTTTTTGATGGCTGTCGCAACAGTAGGTGCTATTGGTTTGAAATCTTTTGATGAAGCAACAGCTGTTATGTTGTTCTATCAGATTGGGGAATGGTTCCAGAGTTATGCGGTAGGTAAGAGTCGCAAAAACATTACGGAATTAATGGATATTCGTCCGGATTATGCCAATG
This sequence comes from Holdemanella sp., assembly GCF_056804935.1. Classification (NCBI taxonomy): domain Bacteria; kingdom Bacillati; phylum Bacillota; class Erysipelotrichia; order Erysipelotrichales; family Erysipelotrichaceae; genus Holdemanella; species Holdemanella sp. The sequence goes on from NZ_DBMEXE010000018.1 coordinate 7,625, forward strand.
TTGAAGATGAGGATGGAAATCTTGAACAAGTAGATCCGGATGAAGTTGAGATTGGTACAATTATTGTGGTTAAACCTGGTGAAAAAGTGGCTATTGATGGAATTGTGGTTGAAGGAAGTTCTACTCTAAATACAGCGGCTTTAACAGGGGAAAGCTTGCCTAGAGAAGTGAGTGAAAATGATGAAGTAATCAGTGGCTGCATCAATATGACTGGCTTATTAAAAATTAAGACAACAAAAGAATTTGGGGAATCTACTGTATCAAAAATTTTGGATTTGGTTGAAAATGCGTCAAGTAAGAAATCTCGTTCAGAAGCGTTTATTTCCCGTTTTGCGAGAATTTATACGCCAGCCGTATGTTATAGTGCTTTGGCATTGTTCTTACTTCCACCAGTATTCAATTTGATTATGTCAAATCCTGCTGACTTTGGCACATGGCTATATCGTGCCTTAACATTCTTAGTTATTTCTTGTCCATGTGCATTGGTAATCAGTATTCCTTTGAGTTTCTTTGCCGGAATTGGTGGCGCCAGCAATCAGGGCGTTTTGGTTAAAGGATCTAACTATTTAGAGGCTTTGGCATCCTGTAAATATGTTGTATTTGATAAAACAGGTACAATGACACAAGGTGTATTTGAGGTGGCAGGGATTCATCATGCGACTATTCCAGAAGAGAAATTATTAGAGTATGCGGCAATGGCTGAAAGTTATTCGACGCATCCTATTTCTAAAAGTTTATTAAAGGCGTATGGAAATACCATTGATAAATCTCGTATTGAAAATGTAGAAGAAATAAGTGGTCATGGTGTTAAAGCTGTAATGGATGGAGTGCAAGTACTTGCAGGTAATGATAAATTAATGAAGATGTATAATATTCCTTATCAAGAATGTCATAGTGTTGGTACGATTGTTCATGTGGCTATTGATGGAAAATATGCAGGTCACATTGTGATTTCGGATATGTTGAAGCCTCATGCCAAAGAGGCCATTGAAGCATTGAAGAAGGCTGGCATTAAACAAACAGTCATGTTGACTGGGGATGTAAAAAGTGTGGCAGATAAAGTTGCTTCTGAATTACATATTGATAAAGTGTATTCGGAATTATTGCCTCAAGATAAGGTGAATAAAGTTGAAGAATTATTATCTTTAAAACAACCGAAAGAAAATCTTGCCTTTGTCGGAGATGGAATCAATGATGCTCCTGTATTATCAAGAGCTGATATTGGTATTGCGATGGGTGCTTTAGGCAGTGATGCAGCTATTGAGGCGGCAGATATTGTTTTGATGGATGATGATCCATTAAAGATTTCTAAAGCCATTAAGATCGCAAAGAAGTGTATTCATATTGTATATGAGAATATTTATTTTGCGATTGGTATTAAACTCGTTTGTTTGATTTTAGGTGCCATTGGTATTGCGAATATGTGGGTTGCGATTTTTGCGGACGTTGGCGTTATGATTATTGCCGTATTAAATGCGATTCGTGCATTAAATGTTAAAAATTTGTAAGGAAATCTTAGGATTTCCTTATTTTCATATTGTGTTAAATTTGTTTTAGTTGTATCTTTGTCTTGTACGCAGAAAAGGAGATTCGAGATGCAGGAATTAAAACCAATTAAAGAAGGAAAAGTACGTGAAATTTATGACAATGGGGACAACCTTATTATGGTTGCGACAGATCGTATCAGTTGTTTTGATGTAATTCTAAACAATGAGGTTACAAAAAAAGGAACTGTTTTAACACAGATGTCAAAATTCTGGTTTGACTACACAAGTGATATCTTACCAAACCACATGATTAGTGTGGATACAAAGGATATGCCGGAATATTTCCAACAAGAAAAATTTGAAGGAAAATCAATGTTATGCCGTAAATTGAACATGCTTCCAATCGAATGTATTGTTCGTGGTTACATCACAGGTAGTGGATGGGCTAGCTACCAAGAAACAGGAAAGGTTTGTGGTATTGAACTTCCAGAAGGATTACAAGAATCACAACAACTTCCAGAACCAATTTATACACCTAGTACAAAGGCTGAAATTGGTGATCACGATGAAAACATTTCTTTTGAACAAAGTATTGCGCACTTAGAAAAATACTTCCCAGGACATGGTGAAGAATATGCAACTAAGATCAAAGATTGCACGATCGCTTTATATAAAAAATGTGCTGAGTATGCTTTAAGCAAAGGAATTATTATTGCGGATACAAAATTTGAATTTGGTTTAGACGAAAATGGTAATATCGTTATTGGCGATGAAATGTTAACTCCTGATAGTTCTCGTTTCTGGCCTGCAGACGGATATGAAGCGGGTCATTCGCAACCATCATTTGACAAACAATTTGCGCGTGACTGGCTAAAGGCAAATCCAGGTAATGACTGGACACTTCCTCAAGAGATTGTGGATAAGACAATTGAAAAATATCTTCAAGCTTACACAATGTTGACGGGAAAAACATTATAATTAGGGAATACCCATAAGTTGAATGCTTATGGGTATTTTTTTGAAAACTGTATTTTTTGATGCCTAATTATATTTGAAAACCGTAAAATATGATGTTAATAACCACTTGAAAACCGAAGAACGCTATGTTTAAATGAGGAATAGATATTAGAAAATAATAATTATTGAATATATATGGTGAGGAAAAATATGAAACAAGGTGTATTTATAACATTTGAAGGAAATGATGGATCAGGAAAAACAACCGTATGTAAAGCGGTACAAGAAGAATTGATTAAAATGGGATACGACTGCATTTATACTCGTGAGCCAGGCGGAAGCAAGATTGCAGAATCCATTCGTAATATATTATTAGATGTAAACAATACAGAAATGGATGATCGTACAGAAGCATTATTATATGCGGCAAGTCGTAGACAACATTTAAAAGAAGTTGTTCTTCCAGCATTGGAAAATAAGAAGATCGTATTGTGTGATCGCTTCATTGATTCAAGTTTGGCATACCAAGGAATTGCACGAGGCATAGGTTTAAAAGAAGTATGGGATATCAATCAGTTTGCGATTGATGGATGTATGCCTGAAAAGACTCTATTTTTATCCGTTAGTGTAGAAACGGGTAAAAAACGTATGAATCTTCGTGGCGACTTGAATCGTTTGGACCAAGAAGAAAGTTCATTTCATAAAGCTGTGCGTCAAGGTTATGAAACATTAGTATCCATGTATCCAGAGCGTATTGAAGTGATTGATGCCGAGCCTTGTAAGGAAGAGGTTTTAAAAAGTGCCATGGAATGTGTCTTAAAGGTAATCAAAGAATATGAATAAAGAGTATCTAAAAAAAGCACAGCCAATCGTTTATCAGACATTGTCAAATGCTCTAAAAAACAAAAGAGTTGCGAATGCCTATTTATTTCACGGACCAAAAGGTTCAAGTAAATTAGAAACAGCCATCTTATTTGCACAAAGTATTGTGTGCGAACATACAGATTTTGATGGTTTTGCGTGTCAAGAATGTGAAAGTTGTAAACGCATAGAGAATGAAGAATCTTTAGATTACATGATTGTATCGAATGATCGTATTAAAAAGAAAGATATAGTGGATTTACAGGCGTTTTTTGAATCAACGAGTGCAGGAAAACAAAATGCCAGAATCTATATTCTAGATCATTATGATAAGGCTACGCCAGATGCTTCAAATAGCTTGTTGAAGTTTTTAGAGGAGCCAAGTGAAGGGATTTATGGTATATTAATTGCGGATGAAAAATCCAATGTATTACCTACTATTCAATCTAGGTGTCAGGCTATTCATTTTAAACCGGAAAGCTGTGAACACTTGTTGCTTGAAAATACAAGTGAAGAAAACGCGAAGATGTTGGCCGAATCTGGATATACGTATGATAAGGCTATTGAATTGTTGTCTTTGCCTGATTTTGAAGAGTTAAAACAAGTTGCACTTGAATATATTGAACATGCATCTTCTTTTGCACAAATTGAAAAGATGCAGACAGGTGTATTTGTGAATAAGTCTGAACGCATGAATAAGGATTGGATACAATTGTGGATTCAATGGATTTTATTCTATGTAAAAAATGATAGGGTAAATTTACCTTTAGAAAAAAAAGTAAAACTATATTCGATTTTGGTTGAGAATATGGATATGTTATATCGACCAGTCGATTTAGGTTTATTTATGGATAAGCTTTATTATGATATTAGGAAGGCTGTGATTTAGTGAATACAGAAGGAAAAGTAACATATAAATATATTGTTTATATTCAGTTTGAAGAATCAAAAAAAGCCTACACTTTCGGGTCAAATGTAAAATACTATACAAATGATATCGTTGTTGTAGAAACAGTACGTGGACAAGAATTAGGAAAGGTTTGTGTCCCTACCGTTGATTTTGATGCTTCCAAAGTAAAAGGAGATATCAAGCCGGTATTGCGTAAGGCAACACCCGAAGATATTAAGTGTAAAGAGGAAAATGTAGAAAGAGCTAAAGAAGCTATGAAGATTTGTCACGAGTGTGTCGCAAATTTGAAGTTGGATATGCATTTGATTAGTTCTGAATATACATTGGATCGTACAAAAGTTATTTTTACATATGTATCTGATGATCGTGTAGATTTTAGACAACTATTGAAAGATTTAGCACAACACTTACATTGTCGTATAGAATTAAGACAAGTGGGTCCAAGAAACAAAGCTAAAATTGTCGGTGGAATTGGAAACTGCGGTATGGAATGCTGCTGCTCAAGATTCATGTCAGATTTTGATACAGTATCAATCAATATGGCTAAAAACCAGTTGTTGGCATTGAATATTCAAAAGTTGAGTGGACAGTGTGGAAAACTAATGTGTTGTTTACGTTTTGAAAATGAAGAATATACAAGAATGCGTAAGGATTTGCCAAAAATCAATTCAACTGTGACATATAAAGACAAGAAGTATCGTATTTCAAGTATGAACGTTCTTCAAAAACAGGCTAAGTTAGAGAACAAAGAAGAAGTCTTGTTTGTGGATTTCCAAGAATTGTGGCCAGACAAGGAATTAAATAATGATTAGACAGAAGAGTTTTGAAACGGATGTTTCCACATTGTATTTGGTTCCTACACCTATTGGAAACTTACAGGAAATGACACCTAGAGCTTTGGATATTTTAAAAGAAGTGAGTGTCATTGCAGCTGAGGATACGCGTAACACAAAAAAACTTTTAATGGCATATGGAATTGATACAATATTGATGTCGCATCATGAACATAATCAACAGGTCAGTATTCCTAAAATCATTGAACGATTAGAAAATGGCGAAAATGTTGCGGTAGTTTCCGATGCAGGCTACCCTTTGGTTTCAGATCCAGGACAGAAATTAGTTCAAGAAACCATTTCGCATGGATTTAATGTGGTTTCTGTTTCAGGTGCCAACGCAGCTATGAATGCATTGGTTGCGAGTGGATTGAGTTGTTATCACTATTTGTTCTATGGCTTTTTAGACAATAAGAGTTCAAAAAGAAAGAAACAACTCGAAGAAATCAAAACAATTCCTTATACAACGATTTTCTATGAAGCACCTCATCGTATTGAGGATACTTTACAAGATATGTTGGAAGTATTGGGAAATCGTCAAATGTGTTTAGCTAGAGAACTTACAAAAGTGCATGAAGAATATATTCGTGGTACCATTGAAGAAGTGTTAGAAGTAGCGGCTACTTGTAAAGGTGAAATGGTTATTGTCATGGATGGCTTTAAACAAGATGACGTTGTATTTGATATGTATACAGCCATTACGAAAGTGGATGAATATATTGAATCTGGAATGCGTACAAAAGAAGCTATTGGTTTAGTTGCTAAAGAAATGGCTTGCAAAAAGAATGAATTATATGAAGCTTATCATAAAAGATAGGCTTTTTTCTTTTATATAAAGCAAATAATGTTGTTACAGAAATTAAATGTAAAAAACAATTGAATATGTTTCAGAAAGCGTTATAATGGTTTACATGAAAGAGAAGAGGAAGAGTTATGAATAAGAGAAGTGTATGTGCCTTAGGTATGGCATTTGTACTTGCAGGATGTTCTGCAGGTGGATCGGGTTCTGGTAAAGAACAAACATTAACAGTTGGATTGTTTACAGAAATGAATGGAGATTTTTCTCCTATGTATTATCAGACCGTTAACGATCACAATGTAGTTAACTTGGTATATCAAGGATTATTGGCATATGACAAGGATGCCAATTTAGTTCCAGAATTAGCAGAGGAACTACCTACTATTAGTGATGATGGAACAACAATGACATTTAAATTGAAGAAAGGTGTTAAATTTAGTGATGGATCTAAATTTACTTCAAAAGATGTAAAGGCAACGTTTAGCGTTATGGCTGACCCAAGTTATACAGGACGTTTTTCAAGTAATGTAGATTTCCTAAATGGATATAGCGAATATCATGATGGAGATGCTAAAGATGTCTCTGGAATTGAAACACCAGACGATTATACAGTTGTATTCCATATGGCAAAGCCAAAAATTGATGCAGAATCGACTTTGGGAATACAAAAAATTTGTAGTGCAAAAACATTGAAGTATAAGAAGGGAAAAACTTCAAATGTTGAAAAGAACAATAGTAATCCTATTGGAACAGGTCCTTATAAATTAAAATCATTCTCTAAAACAGAGGGAGCTTCATTGGATCGAAATGAAAATTTTGAAGCTGAGGATGGAGAATACCAAATTTCTAAGATTATGATCAAGAAAACGGAGACTTCGACTGAAATCAAAGAATTGGAAAATGGAACAATCGATTATATTCCAGATGTAGTGGAAGCGAATAAAATCAACACAGTAGCCAAAGACAAAGATAAAGGTTTGACTATGGATTCGTATCCAAGTGATCGTGAAGACTTCTTGTTTATGAATACAGCAGCAGGGGCATGCCAAGATCAGGCTGTTCGTCAAGCTTTGGCTTATGGATTTGATCGTGAAGCCTATATCGCAAGCTATTATAAATTAGATGATAAAGATGCTAAATTAGCATATGTACCAGGTTTGTTTGGTAACCCAGTATCTGGCGGAAATGGTGCATATGTTCGTGGTGAAGAAAAAGTAGATGGTGCTACTTACTATGATTATGATGTAGAAAAAGCTAAACAAATCTTAGATGATGCGGGATGGACTGTTGGTAGTGATGGTATTCGTGAAAAAGATGGTCAAAAATTAAGCATTAAGTTCTTGGCTACAAAAGAAAAAGATGCGATGGATACAATGATTCCTATGTTACAAAAACAATGGGGAGAACTTGGTGTCGACTTCAAGGCAAACACAATGGAATTTAATACAGTTATTGCAACTGTAAGTGATGATTCAGCTGTTGGTGATTGGGATGTATCTTATTTAGGAAACTCTTTTACAAGCCCTGAAGATACAAGCGTTGATTACTTTATTCAATCACAAGGTGTAAATAACCTTGCTCGTTTAAAAGATGATGAATTAGATTCATACTTAGCTGCAGGTGCTTATACAGCTGATAAAGATGCTTCAGCAGCTGCTTACTTAAAGGCTTATGTTCGTCAAGCGGAACTATGTGCATACTTACCAACAGATGGTGTACAAACATATTGTTTGCGTAATAAGAAAGTAAAAGGTTTGAATACATCTTCTACACTTATTTGGTCAGAATCAATGGCTACAGCTTATATTGATGATTAATAGTAAAAGGGGCTATAACAGATAAAAACGTTTTAGTTTAAAAAAGGACCGAATATTCAAGACTTAAAAAATCTGAATATCGGTCTTTCTTTTATTTGTGCAAAGACACATTTAATAAAACAGGATATAGACATCATTAATGTCAAATAGACTTGTACAATTTACCTGTAAGTGAGGTAATGAAACATGTGTACAGAATTT
>NZ_DBMEXE010000019.1:0-3249 GCF_056804935.1 Holdemanella sp.
CTTTATATTTTCTTTACGCGATAATAAATCTGGAATTAAACTAATTTGTTCCTTATCTGCACCACCACCTAAGAAAATCAAATCATATTCGCTTAAATCTTTTTCTTCACCAATACCACAAGTATCCAGTTCAAAAGGAATACCACGATCTAAACAACGCTTCTTTAGAACCATCATATTTCCCTTATCCCCATAAAGATCCATGATATCATGATACATCCAAACTACTTTCATAGACCCATCTCCTTCTTGATCGCATTACGCGTAGGAAGTAATGCTGTATATGTCGCAATCGCATATGTCGTACGCTTTGTAGCTAATGCGGCTTTTACGGCAATGTCCAAAGTATCGACAACACTTAAAGGACCTTTATAGCCACCATAATAGATTCTTAAAGCCATATCATTTGCACGAAGACCCGTACAAATAATTTCCTTTGTGCTATCCTTCATAATCTTTTCAAAGAAAGTATCGTAGATCCAACTCACATCTGTACCATCCTGCTCACGATCATTCAATACGATCACAATTGTCTTATCCGAATCATCTTTTTCAATGACCTTCATAACTTCATTGGCTCCTGTAGGATTTTTAACCAAGTTTAAAATACAAGTCTGTTCCTTTGATGTGAATGTTTCATTTCTTCCCGCAGGCTGAGGCGCATGACTAAATACAGACTTAACATAATCTTGTGAAATACCATAATTTTTTGCGACATTCAATACAACGGCACAATTGTACATAGAATACATTCCTTCATATGGAGATTTATAATGTATTCCATCACTCGAAAATGTTTCTTTATCCAAATCAATATCTTTTAAACAAATGTCCATTTCCGGCGTTTGAAAATCACACTTTGAACAATGAAATTTACCAATATGTGAATATTGATAATAACTGTATTCAAGTCTTGCCCCACACTTAGGACAAAATTTTCCTTCACTTGCCTCTTTTGTCGTTTTAACCGAATACTTGTTCTCATCCATTCCAAAATAAGAGAATGAAGCGTTTTTCGCTACTAAATTGAGTCGTACGACATTGGGATCATTCGCATTTAAAATCAATCGACCCCTATATGCAGGCAATACCTTTTCAATTGAATCAATCAACTGTTCCATTTCACGAGCACGATCTAATTGATCACGAAAGAAATTATTGACCACAAAATCTGTAACCGGAATAAATGGAAGAATATGTCTCACATTTAATTCATCACATTCTAGCACAACCGCATTGGCTTTGATTTCACCATTTAGTTTTGCGTGAGTCAACAACGTAGTGACAATACCTGCCTTTAAGTTATCTCCCTTACGATTAGAAATCACGTTATATCCTGCCTTTTCAAACAAATCTGTAATCATATTGGCCGTACTCGTTTTTCCATTTGTACCCGTAACCAAAATGACAGGACCATTAAATTTTAATTTCGATAATATATTCGCATCGACTTTACAGCCAATCGACCCAGGCATCGATCCACCCCTACCAATTAGGTGTAGCCCCCAGGCACTAAGCTTTGTAGATAATATAGATAAAGTTTTCATAACTACTCCTTTTCCATACTATCTTATTATACAACAATTGAAGTTGAATTTAAAAATTGAAACACATATAATATTGATGTTAGGAAAAAACTAACTAGAATAGGTGGAACAAATGAACGAATATTACCAATCTCCTCTTTCACAGAGATATGCATCTAAGGAAATGCAGGCATTATTTTCAAACGACAAAAAATTTACGACATGGAGAAGACTTTGGATTGCTCTTGCGGAGTCAGAAAAAGAACTTGGATTAGACATTACCGAAGAACAAATCGAAGAATTGAAAGCACACGCTTTAGATATCAACTACGATGTCGCAAAAGCCAGAGAAAAAGAAGTACGTCATGATGTTATGTCACACGTATATGCGTATGGAGTACAATGTCCAAAAGCTAAGGGAATCATTCACTTAGGAGCTACTAGCTGCTACGTTGGTGATAATACAGATTTAATTATCATGCACGAAGCTTTAGAGCTTGTACAAAAGAAAATCGTCAATGTATTAGAAAAATTAGAAGAATTCGCATTAAAATACAAAGACATGCCATGTCTTGCGTTTACTCACTTCCAACCAGCCCAACCAACAACTGTAGGTAAAAGAGCTAGCTTGTGGGCACAAGACTTATATATGGACTACATTGAAATCCAGCATTTATTAGACAATAAAAAATTATTAGGATGCAAAGGTACAACAGGTACACAGGCAAGCTTTATGGAATTGTTTGAAGGAGATACAGACAAAGTTAAAGCTTTAGATAAAAAGATTTGTGAAAAATTAGGTTACGACCAATATTTCGCAGTCAGCGGACAAACATATACTCGTAAATATGATACACAAGTATTACAAGTTTTAGTTCAAATTGCACAAAGTGCACACAAATTCAGTAATGATATTCGTTTATTACAACATATGAAAGAAATCGAAGAACCATTTGAAAAATCACAAATCGGTTCTAGCGCAATGGCCTACAAACGTAACCCAATGCGTTCAGAAAGAATGGCAGCACTAGCTAACTACATCATTGCCGATTCCATCAACCCTGCAATTACGGCAAGTACACAATGGTTTGAAAGAACATTGGATGATTCCGCAAACAAACGTATTTCGATTGCCGAAGCCTTCTTAGCAACGGATGGATTATTAGATCTTTACTTAAATGTAAGCGATGGTTTAGTTGTATATCCAAAAGTTGTAGAAGCTAACTTATTAAAAGAACTACCATTCATGGCTACAGAAAATATTATGATGGACGCTGTTAAAGCTGGTGGAGACCGCCAAGAATTACACGAATTGATTCGTCAACACTCAATGGCAGCGGGTCGTGTTGTTAAAGAAGAAGGTAAACCAAACGATTTAATTGACCGTATTGCACAAGATCCAAAATTTGGCATGACAAAAGAACAAATTCTTTCCATCATGAAACCAGAAAACTTCGTTGGACGTTCTGTTCAACAAACAGAAGAATTCTTCAAAGACTTCATTGATCCAATTCTAGCTAAAGAAAAAGATGCATTAGGAATGCATGCCGCAATTAACGTATAAAAAATGAGAGCTCAACTTGAGCTCTTTTTTAATACAAATTAGGAATTGGATTCTTTTTATTTTTCTTCATGATTTCTTTATAGTTTGGCATCCAAGTACACAGTAAATCATAGAATTCTTTTGAATGGTTCAAATGATACAAATGCGCTAATTCATGAA
>NZ_DBMEXE010000019.1:3259-15489 GCF_056804935.1 Holdemanella sp.
CTTTTATAAAAGCCATATTGTAAAGAAATATCCTGTATGTGTAATTGTTCGCAAAAGAATTCAAAGCGAAGATCAATATACTTTTTGGCATTCTGCTTCAAAAATAGTTGAATCAACTTTGTATCTGGATACAAATATAAATCATAATCTTCAACATAACACTTTCGTTGATCAATATAATGTAATCTATATTCGTTACCCAATAAAGGAATCTTGTCATTTTCTTTTGAAACAGTATACTTGCTTAATTGATTTTTGATCCAAGTTTCTTGTTCTTTGACAAAATCATCAATTTCCCTTTTAGAAACATAGAAAGGAGCGCTCACCTGAACGACTCCTTTGACTACACGTATTTTTATTTTTTTACAATTGGATTTTCGATGAAGTACATACTCCATTAGGCAATATCTTCTAAGACTTCAGTCGCAATATCACTTACATACGCATCTACTTTTTCTTGTTGTTCCTTAGAATATGCATCATATTCATTGATATCACGAATTAAATCCAACATAGGAAGTGTTCCATATAATTTTGTACAAGTTGAATTACACAATGTTTCCACATCTTCCTTCTTGTAGAATTCAATTCTTTCATGACAATTTGGACATTCCAAATATGCCATATTTTCAATGATACCAAGAACTTTGACTTCCATCTTCTCACACATGTGACAAGCTTTTTCTACAATCATACTTACCATTGGCTGAGGTGTAGATACCATCACAACACCTTGCACTGGAATGGACTGCATAATTGTTAGGGCAACATCACCAGTTCCAGGAGGCATATCAATCAATAAGACATCCAAATCACCCCAAACAACATCTGTATAGAATTGTTTAACAACCCCACCAATGACGGGACCACGCCAAATTACTGGATCCGATTCAGATTGTACCAAGAAGTTTAAAGACATCACTTTAATACCTTCTTTGGATTCAATTGGAATCAATTGCTGCTTTTCATTTCCATACGCATGCTGGTTTGTCAAAGCTAAAAGTCTAGGAATACTAGGACCCGTAATATCGGCATCCATAATACCTACTTTTAAACCTTTTTTAGCCATTGCCTTAGCCAACATGACTGTAACTGTGGATTTACCAACACCACCTTTACCAGACATTACAGTGATAATATTTTTGATGTGGTTATCTGGATTCGATTGAATTCCACATGTTTCACTGTTCTTACCACATTTTCCTTGAGAAGGACAACCTTCACATGACATATACTACTCCTCCTTTGGTTTTTCTATTTTTTGAAAACAACGATCATATACACTTGTTAAACGCTGATCTTGAATATGTGTATAGATCTGCGTCGTTTGAATGTTTGAATGTCCCAACAACTCCTGCACGATTCTAAGATCCGCATCCCCATCTAAAAGATGTGTCGCAAATGAATGTCTGAAACTATGTGCTGAGATTTTAGGATTCAAATTTAGTTCATTCACTTTATTTTTGATCATTAAATGCACATATTGCCGAGTACAACGACGGCCTAAACGATTCACAAAAAAATACGAAACATTCTTTACATCCCAAACACTACGAATGGAATCTAAATAATATTTCATCTGTGAAATACAATACGAAGATATCGGAATCACACGTTCCTTGTCCCCTTTACCTTTGACCTTTAAGATACCTTCCGCCAAATGTACATCATTCAATTTTAACTCACAAAGCTCACTTACACGCAAACCACAAGAATATAATACAACTAATATCGTTTTATTATATTGGTCGATCTGATTGTCTTGAAAAGATGAAAAAACTTTTTTTACCTCATCCACCGACAAATAGACAGGCAGATGTTTAGATGATTTCATCCCATGAATTAATAAAGACACATCTTTGATTTCAGGATGCGCAATCGATATCTGCAAATGAAAAGAATGAATACTCGCAATCATACGATTGACACTCGAGGCAATGTGATCTTCGGCATAGACATCTAAAAAGTCTTCGATATCCAAAATTGAAATGTTTTCGCACAACAAAATATTTCTTTTACCTAAGAAATTTAAATACGCCTCAATATCATGAAGATACGATTGTTGCGTTTTCTTTGATTTTCTTTGTAGAACATTCAAATATAAGCGATAATCCTCTAATGCATCTTTTAATTCCATAAAAATATTATAACACAAATCAAATATAAATTGGTTCTAATACCTTCATGTCACAACTTGATTCTTTAACTGCTTCAATTAATACCGATTTTACTTGGTTGTCACGATGATCATATGCGAACTGCAAGTTACGAATACTAAAGTGATTCGCATACAAAACTTTATTGATCTCATTTAAACGATTCGGACGATGCACCATATAAAAGCGCCCATAACTCTTCAATAATCGATTCGCATGGAAGACCAATTGTTCCAAAGTCAAATTCTCTTCCATTCTCCCTAAATGACGAAAATTCAATTGTTCCGGTAGCTGATTGGCATCCATTTTAAAATATGGCGGATTGGAAACAATCACATCAAACAAATCATCTTCATACCTTTGTATTGGCTGATTGACAATTTTTACGGGATGCTTGATAAACATATCCGCATTCTTTTGAGCAACCTTACTAGTCTCTTCTAATATTTCAACACCCACAAGTTCTTTGACATTAAACTGATCAAAATAAACGAGTAAAGCCGCGTTATTGGTACCAATATCTAAAATGCGCTCCTGCTTTTTTAAATGCACAAATTTAGCTAAAAGTTTTGTATCCGTATTAAAACGAAAATGCTCTTTATCTTGATATAACTTCAAGTTTTCATCCATAAAATAATCTAAAGTTAAACTCAACTGGCATCCTCCTTCTTCAATAAATCACTCGCCTTTATAAAACATTTACTATCCATTTTTTCATTCAGACGATTCAATATAAAATCCGTATTTTCTTGTGGAGTTTCAAATAAATCAATCTGTTCTACAATCTGTTTGGCATCTTTTAAAGACCCAATATGTACACCAATATAGCGATAGCCAATGGGTTCAAAATATTCTTCTAACAATTGCCTGCAAGCCCCAAAAATCATAGGATACGTATTCGCATACTGACTTAGATTCATACTGTGACACACATTATGAAACACTGTATCTCGGAAAGTTAACGTAACAAGTTTTCCTTTTTGGTTTTCTTGCTGCATCTTATGCGTTAGTTCTCGAACGATATTTTCAAGACAACTATTCACTTCATCAATTGAATATAGATCGTTGGAATATGTTCTAGAAATCGAAATACTCTTTTGTGTAGTTGAATAACATAGAGTCGCACTCGAATTCCCTCTTGCCTTTTGAATCAAAGAATAAGACGATTTTCCTAGTCTATGTATGATCTTTTGTTCATTCTTTTCATCCGCAAAATCACCAATTGTATAAATACCCATTTCATTTAAAATAGGCACGCTTTTTTTACCAATGCCATTCATTTCATGGATCTTTAAAGGCCATAGTTTTGTTGAAAGCTCCGACTTTCTTAAAACCGTGATTCCTTTGGGCTTACGCATGTCACTCGCCATTTTCGCAAGAAAACGATTGGGCGCAACACCAATCGAACAATTCAAATGACACTTTTCATAAACACCATTTTGAATTTCAAACACAAGATCCAAAGGCCTTTTATAACGCTTAATAATATCCGTTACATCCATGTAACACTCATCTATACTCGCCGGTTCAATTTGATGGGTAAATGTTTTTAAATACGCAAAAAACTGAGCTGACATGGAACGATAGTAGCCATAATCACCTTGGATCAATACTAAATCTGGACATAGACGCAAAGCCTCATAAACAGGCATCGCACTATGCACACCATATTTTCTGGCTTCATAGTTTGCAGTTGAAATCACGCCTCGCTTTGAAGTGGAACCTACCGCAACTGGAAACTCTTTTAAATCCGGATTCTTTATTTCTTCACAACTTGCAAAAAAGGCATTTAAATCAATATGTAATATGACTCTAGCCATGAATCTTCACCCATAGATCTTGCATCGATTCTTTCGCTTTTTGACTCGCTTCACCACTCGTCATTATAGCTAATTCTTGAATCGTTTTGTCTTGATCAAGTTCTTGTACACTTGTGATGGTTTCACTTGCAGATGCTTTTTTATTGACCAAATAATGCGTATTGGCATAGACGGCAACACTTGCCAAGTGGGTAATACATAAAACTTGGTAATTTTTGGATAAAGCCTTCATCTTAGCACCCATAGCTAAGGCAACTTTACCACTCACACCCGTGTCAATTTCATCAAAGATGATGGTTTCGATGCCGTTCGTTGCTTGGAACACCACTTTTAATGCCAACATCAATCTTGAAAGTTCTCCTCCAGATGCAGAAGCACTTAAACTTGAAAAATCCTGTCCTGGATTCATAGAAACTAGAAATTCAATGTCATCAATTCCATTGCTTGAAGGTTTCTTTTCCATACAAGAAATCATAAAGCGAGCATTTTCTAACATCAAGTCTTTACAATGTTCCATTACTTTTGATTCGAGTTGAGAAAAGACTTCTTTTCTTTTTAATGACAATGCATTTGCCAACTTCATATACGCCGTAAACGATTCTTCTTTTTCTTTCTCTAATTTATCAAACACATCCTGACGATGAATAATTCGATCGATCTTATCTGTGATACTCTTTTTAGACTCCATTAAACTCGTATATGAACCACCATATTTACGATATAATTTCTTGATCAAATATTGACGACTTTGCAGACTATCCAAATCTAAAGAATCATTAGAATGTGTATCACGCATATGCTTTAATTCTTCATCCACACTTTGTAAAGAATAATATAAATTTTTAAATGATTCTTCATAGTCATTTAAGATGGGTGATTTTGAAGCTTGTTTATATAAAGTATATAAAGAATCTAACGCTCCATTTTCTTTATCAATTTCATATAGACAAGACGAAAGATCCTCTGAATTTTTATACCAGCTGGTTGCCGCGTGAATCTGATCATTTAATGCATCCAATTCATCTTCTTGAATATTCGCATTCTCAATTTCATCCAGCTGTGCCGTTAAAAATTCCAATTCGGCATCCGAAAATTCTTCGTTTTTTAATGTTTCTAATTCATGTAAGACATTTGAATACTTCACATACGCTTCCTTTACAGAAGCTTTTAAACCCATAGTCTTCGCATAACTATCCAACAATTCCATTTGAACAGATGTGTCCATTAAACGATACGTATCCATTTGCGAATGAATATCGACCAATAGATTGACAATCTTACGCACAAAAGATAGTGTCGTGATCTGTTGATTGATGCGTACGGTACTCTTATTATTATTTAAAATCGTACGCGAAATAATCACTTGATCATCAACCTCAAAGCCATTCTCTTCTAAGATCGCATTGACTCTATCATTCGATGTTAAAACCATCGATAAGATTGCCTTGTCTTTTCCATTACGAATCACATTCGATTTAATACGATTCCCACTCAAATAGCCAATCGCATCAATTAATAATGATTTACCAGCACCTGTTTCTCCGGTAATCACACTCATTCCATCTGTAAAGTCTATGATACAAGATTTGAATAATACATAATCTTTTACTGACAATTGTTCAATCACAAAACCACCTCAAGTCTACTTACTATTTTAACTTAAATCCAAATGAAAATAAACGATTATAATCCATGTGAACGAGAAAACAAAAAAATAAGAATATCTTCACATTAAGATATTCTTAAATCTTTGGCATACACCATATATTCCTGATTGCCACTTCTTCCTTCTAGAATGCTTGGCATCGCTTCAACGCTTCTATAATATTGAAATAGAAAAGATTTTACATCTTCAACAATCTGTAAGGCAAGCTTAGAATTCTTTAGAACGCCATGCTTATTCAAAGCAGTAGGACCACACTCAAATTGTGGTTTTACAAGTATCGCAATATGGCGAATGGATAAAACACGTAATACATGTTCCAATATAGTCTTACAAGATATAAAACTAACATCCATGCACATAAAATCAATCGATTCATCAAACCATTCTGGTACAATTTCACGAGCGTTGTGCCCTTCCATTTTGATTACACGACAATCTTGATCTAATTCTTTGGCAAGTTGAAGATGACCTACATCTAAGGCATATACTTTTTTAGCTCCATATCGAAGACATACATCCGTAAATCCACCTGTACTCGCACCAATATCTAATACAACCTGATTTTGAATATTCACATTGTACTTATCTAAACAACCCTTTAGTTTAAAGGCACCACGAGAAACAAATTCATCCTCAGTATGTGTTACGACAATATCATCTTCATCGCCAACTAAAAAACTAGCCTTTGTGATGACTTTTCCATTGACACTGATTTTACCTTCTTTAATCATATCCTGTGCTTTTGCACGAGACGATATCTGATTGAGTAAAGCTTTATCTAAACGAATCTTATCCATGTTTTTCTAATTCCTCAAATAAACATTCTGTGCTAATACCTTCTTGAATACGTAAAGATCGAATCGAACCATGACATACATAGTGATCGCCAATACCTAATACATGAATTTTTTCATCCAATGTATTCATATATTCTAAAATAGCACTCGATAAGCCGCCCTTCTTAATATCCGTTTCATAAACCGTAATAGGAAGATTTAATTTTAATAAATCTTTCATCATAACTTCATCGATCGGTTTAAAGAAACGTGCATTGACAACAAGTAAGCCAATCTGATTTTCTCTTGCCTTATTGATCACATGATCCACATCCGGTCCATATGTGATCACAATTTGCGTTGGTGTTCCAACCACAAATTTTTCCCAAGTACCAATTGGAATCAATGAATACGACTTGTTTTTTGCGTATCTCACATTTCCTCTAGGATAACGTACACAAAATGGTTTCTTAGAGGCAAAGGCCGTATAAATCATATTCTGTGCTTCTTTGGCATCTTTTGGCTGAGATAAGACAAGATTTGGAATACTTCTAAGCATCGCAATATCAAACACACCTTGATGCGTTTCACCATCATCTCCAACTAAGCCACAACGATCAATTCCAAGCACAACAGGCACATGCATTCTTGCCATGTCGTGGTTGACTTGATCATAAGCTCTTTGAAGGAAAGACGAATAAATACTCACAAATGGTTTTAATCCACCTAAAGCCATAGCACAAGCCATTGTAACGGCATGCTGCTCTGCTATTCCACAATCAAAAAAACGATCTGGATAACGTTTTTGAAATTCTAATAATTTACTACCCTGCGCCATAGCGGGTGTGATTGCGACAATACTCTTATCTTTTTCCGCCAGATCCATAACCGTATTTGAGATCACTTGTGACCAGGAAATTTCATTAGGTGGAAGTAAACTCAAAGATTTTCCCGTTACGACATCAAACGGACTGACTCCATGCCACTTACCTACTTTATCTTGTTCCGCAAATTTATAGCCTTTTCCTTTTTGCGTTAGGACATGTACAACAATGGGGCCATCATGTTCTTTGGCAGCCTGAAAAACTTTGATCAAACTAGTAATATCATGGCCATCGACAGGTCCCATATAATCTAAGTTAAACTCTTTAAATAATGGAGCATCGATCACTTCATCTTTGATCTTATCACGGAAATGTGACAATGTATTCAATACGTTAGTTCCTAATTTATTGGATTTTAAGTTGTTTTTTACATCATGTTTTAAATCGATATATAAGTGAGAAGCACGAATATCTGTAATTCGTTTTTCAACACCACTATAATTTTTAGAAATCGACATATTATTATCATTAAAGATGATGACCATCTTCTTCTGTTTAGAACCAATATCATTTAAAGCCTCTAGTGCCATACCGCCCGTTAATGAGCCATCTCCAATTACGGCAACAACTTGATAATCATCATGCATTAAATCACGTGCAATCGCATAGCCCAATGCGGCAGATAAAGAAGTAGAAGAGTGTCCTGCTTCCCAACAGTCATACTTACTTTCACTTCGCTTTTGATATCCTGAAAGCCCACCCTTTTTACGTAATGTCGCAAATTGAGTGGATCTTCCTGTTAATATTTTATGTGTGTAACATTGGTGACCTACATCAAAAATCATTTTATCTTTTGGTGAATCAAAGACATAGTGCATCGCAACTGTGACTTCGACAATCCCAAGATTACTCGATAAATGTCCACCTGTTTTCGAAATCGACTCGATTAAAAAGGTTCGAATATCGCTGCACAATTGTGTAAGCTCATCAATTGACATATCTTTGATTTGACTAGGTGACTCAATGTCATACACTTGACTAATCTTTCTCATTTTATAACCCTCGTTAAAAAAACTAGTCCGCTAAAGACTAGTTTTAGCTATTATTAATATACCCCTTTTTTCAAAGAAATTCCATATATTAATATGTACGCTTTAATAAAGTATCCAATACTTTTGCCAGCGAAGTCACATCACAACTCACAAAACCTAGTTCTTTACGAATCGTTTCATCATAGCTAGCAACCATATCTTTAGCACCTTGAAGCCCTAATAAAGATACAGCTGTGACTTTATGATTATCTTCATCACTCAATGACTTTCCAACCACTTCTTCACTACCCGTAACATCCAAAATATCATCCTGCATTTGGAATTCAAGACCTAACACAAGACCAATCTTACGGAAGTGTTCCACATCATCGAATTTATTTGCTAAGATACATCCACAAACCAATGGTAATGTTAATAATTTGCTAGTCTTGTAGTGATCAATTTCCTGTAAAAGTGCAAGTGTTGGATTTGGATCATTTTCAGACTGTAAATCTAAAGTTTGTCCATAAATCATACCATCAATCCCGGCATACCAAGAAAGAGCCTTTACTAAAGCTACTTTTTGTTCAGCACTACATTCGCTGTCCAATGCAACTTCAAATGCCTTCGTCAATAGTCCATCGCCTGCAAGAATGGCAGTTGCCTCATCATAAGCTTTATGACAACTTGGTTTACCACGACGTAAATCATCATTATCCATAGCTGGAAGATCATCATGAACCAATGAATATGTATGAATCATTTCAATGGCACAAGCACATGGATACCCAACTCTTGCATCCATTCCATAGCCTTCTAGTACGGAAAACAACAAAGTAGGACGTACACGCTTACCCCCATTCATCAATGAATAGGCCATCGCATCTTTTGTACGACTATCATCATTTTCATGTACTCGCATCAATAAATAATCTTCAAATTCTTTATTCACCATCATCTTGATTCACCTCCATCAACTGATCCATTTTTGTTTCAAATTTTTTTAATTGTTTTTCGCATTGCGCACTCAATTTCAAGCCTTCCTCAAATAATGACATGGCCTCTTCAAGCTCCAATTCATTATTATTTAACAAAGCCACGATTTCATCCAATCGCTTCATCGCCTCTTGAAATTTCATTTGTTTAGCGGCCATTTTATTCCTCCTTAGTGGATACAACACATGAAGTGATCACACCATCATTTACTCTTGTCACCATTATATCATCCCTTGCGACATCTTTGACATGCTTAATAACTTTATCTTCAATCTTTGAGATACTATAACCACGAGAAAGTACCTTTAAAGGTGAATAGGCATCCAATAAAGCACAATTTTTTTGTAAAGAATGTCTAGAATTTTGTAGTAAAACTTGCATATTCGATCTTAGTTTTTCAGGCACCATAGAAAGTTTATTTTCTTGTACCTTTACTATATTCATCATACGCAAATGCATCTGTTGTGTATAATTCTTGATGACATTTTTCTTTTGCAGCTCTAGCTCTAGTGCATGTTCAATTTGTGTATTGTAGCCATCTAGTTTTAATTGTTTTTCTATAATAAAAGATTTTGGATCCTTTAAATACGGATGATTCTTATACGAATCCAGTTTTAACTTGTTGTGATTTAAAATCATAGACATGTTTTGCCTCAACAATTCTCTATCCTTCAAAATTTGAGTCATCACTTCATATTGATCCAAAGTCACCCATTGTGCAGCTGCTGTAGGGGTTACACTTCGATGATCACAGACAAGATCACATAATGTTGTATCCACTTCATGACCTACACCACTGACAATATATGTATTTAAACTGTAAATCGTCTTTACAAGCTGGACATCATTAAAACAGAATAAATCTTCAAAGCTTCCTCCACCACGAACAATCAATAAGGCATCATGATTATGTGTATCAGCCTCTTTCAAGGATTGAATCAAACTTTTAGGTGCAAAACTACCTTGCACTAAACTTGGATACAAAGTGACCTTCATCATCGGCCAACGCCTTTGAATGGTTGATAATACATCTTGTAAGGCAGCAGCCTGTGCTCCAGTTACAACACCAATATTTTCAATATAGTCAGGTTTAGCCTTTTTATGACTTTCATCAAAATAGCCAGCCCTTAAAAGATCTTGTTTTCTTTTTTCAAATTCAAGATATAAATCACCTAAACCATCTTGCTTCATTTGACGAATCACAAGCTGAAGACTGCCCCTTTGTTCATAGACATTAATGCTTCCTGAAACTAAAACGCGCATGCCTTCTTCTACATTGAAGTTTAAACGTGATACATAACTTGAAAACATAACACAACTCATTTCTCCACTTTTATCTTTCAAAGAAAAATAATAATGTCCCGATCTGTGTTTTGTCAGGTTGCTGATTTCACCCTGAATCCAAATGCCATCTAGATCCATAGTTTGTGTTAAAACATTTTTAATGCGAGCAATAACACTAGAAATACTTACAACCATTTCGTTTCTCATAGCTGGTCAAGAACTCCATTTAATAATTTATAAGAATTATCATCGCAATACTTTTTAGCCAAAGTAATCGCTTCGTTGATTACAACAGCTTTCGGTGTATCGTTTGCCAAGATTTCCTGGAAAGAAATTAAAAGAATGGCTTGTTCTAACATACTTAAACGATCAAAATCCCAGTCATCGCGTAATAATTCATTGATTTTTTGTTCAAAAGCTTCTTTGTTTTCAACAGTTCCCATTGTTAAACTATATAAATATCCATCAATGTCATTTGAACCTTTCATTACATCAAATACACATTTACGAATATCCTTTCCTAATAAT
The DNA here is from genome assembly GCF_056804935.1 of Holdemanella sp. Taxonomy (NCBI): domain Bacteria; kingdom Bacillati; phylum Bacillota; class Erysipelotrichia; order Erysipelotrichales; family Erysipelotrichaceae; genus Holdemanella; species Holdemanella sp. Next base: position 14,341 of record NZ_DBMEXE010000019.1, read on the forward strand.
AAGTGTTGATACACACTTTGCATCGCAACTACACGTTGTTCATGTCTATTCATCTACATTTCTCCTTCTTTATATGGTACGCGCGCACTTGGTACTACATCACTTGCAGGCCCTGCATGCACGTCTTGATCATCAAAAAATATATTGGCACCAAAACAAGCTAATACATCCGCTTTTTTAGCTCCTTGCATAAAGAATACTTCATCTACGACAATATTCCATGCTCTTAAAGTTTTTATTACACGAACACCCGTATCTTTGTTTCGTGCTGTCACAATCGCTGTTCTTAATACATTTAAATCTTTAGTTTCATTTTGAAGCCAAGATAAACTCTTTAATAAAGAAGCCATTGGACCTTTTTGTAAGGCAACATCCTGGTTTAGAATCTCATTTTCATTGAATGCTTCTAAACCATGTTCCTGATAGATCTTTTCCGATTCAGCCGAAAATAATACGGCATCCGCATCAAAGGCGATACGAATCTGATTATCAGGAAAACTATATTTAGTATCTCTGGCATAAATCATACCGGCCGCAAAGCCTGCATGAATCGCATTGGATACATCATTTTCATTACACGATAAGAATAAATCGACACCAAACGCCGATAAATAACGACTAATGTCTTCTCCACCACTCAAAACCATTCGACCAATGTCCATATCATAATGCTCTAGTGAGTGAATGATACGCAAAGACGTATCCGCACTGTTTCTTGACATCACAATAACTTCAACAAGTTTTCGATTCGCGAGTTTATTGATGTTTAATAAGTTTTTAACTAACGCAAAACCACTACCCGGACTTAACACATCATTTTCGTGAACAATTTGATAGTCACGATAGGCGTCTAATCCTTCTTTTTCAAAAACCTCATTTTCTTTTTCTAAGTTAAATAAAGCTCTTGAACTAATACCTACCACAAGATAATTTTCAAAAGATACACTCATAAAATTGAAAAAAAGGAAACCTTCGAAAGATTTCCTTAAAAAATAAATCCAGTCACCTGAATTTCAATCGCTTCAGGTTTAAAGTCTGTCATATAAGAAATACTTTCAAAGATCTTGTTTTGTAGATTTAAACAAACATCACTTACATTTGATTTGTGGTTCACTTTTACAGGAATTGATAAAGTCAATTTATTGTCCT
>NZ_DBMEXE010000020.1:0-1122 GCF_056804935.1 Holdemanella sp.
TATACACAACATTTTACATTCATATGAACGTCTTCATACATATTTTTAATTCACATTTAAATTCATATTCTACATTTTTTGTCTTTCTTATTTTCACATGAAAGAGATTTTATAAAAAATTGATATGAAAAATCATAATTGTTTCATATGAACACTCAGAAGTTCATTTGTGCAGTTTCTTTCTCTCCATGTGATAATTATATGAATAATCTTTTTTTTAAAGCACTTTATGCTATGTTATATGATTTTACTATATAATCTGTTGTTTTGTTCATATGAATAATGAATTCTATATGATTTCTGTACTTATTTTCCTATAAATATAAAAAAATCGTATGAAATATCATACATACTTCATACGATTAAGCATATTTACGAACTTTTACGTCCTTCAAACGCTTTTAACAACGTCATAGCGTCTGTATAGTCTAAATGACTACCTACAGGGATACCATGGGCAAGTCTGCTTACCCTACACTTCCCTTCTAATAATTTAGATATATATAAAGCAGTTGTTTCTCCTTCTACTGTAGGATCTAGAGCCAATATAACTTCTTCTGTTCTTTCATTCACTCTATTTAAAAGAGTCATTATATTCAATTGATCAGGTAATACTCCTTTTTGAGTGTTGATCAATCCATCTAGCACATGATATACACCATTATATTGCTGCATAGACTCTATTACTGATATATCTTTCGGATTTTGCACCACGCATATGATATTCTGATTCCTATTAGAGTTCTTACAAAACTCACAAAGCTCATCTTCTGTTAAATTACCACATCGCGTACACTTCTTTACTTTCTTTTTTAAATTTACTAGCGTTTCTGCCAATTCAGATATTTCTTCATCAGACCAACCTAATACAGTAAATGCATATCTCTCTGCCGTTTTAGCACCTACTCCTGGTAATTTCTGAAATTCATATATTAAATCATCAAATGTTTTTGGATACATACTTCACCTTCTAATCTTCTTTTATTTCTATATTAGGAAACAAACTTTTCATATGATCTTCAATGCTCATATTATTTTCAGATTCTTTGTCTTTTCTTTTTAAACGAACTTGGCATGGTTCTGGAAGATTACCACTAATCATTCTTTCTTTAAACTCATCCT
>NZ_DBMEXE010000020.1:1132-14368 GCF_056804935.1 Holdemanella sp.
AGATTGTTGTGTCTTATCTAATGCGAATACTTTCTTTACTTTTCCTAATAACACTTCCATAAAATCTTCATATCCATAATTCAGTTCAAATTCATTTATTTGTTTCGCAAAGATTTCACTAGATACACATACGACAATATAATTAGATCCACTAGCCATAATAGTACTATTTCTCAATGTAGCCGCATATTTTCCAAATTCTAAACTTGATATGAATTGTCCTATATTATTGAACTTATTCGTATCAATACTTCTTTCCATCTTTGTAGCTCCAACTAACAATTGAATGACAAATTCATCGTTTAATATGATTTTATTATTTTTATTTTCTGACTGTTTTAATGTTTCACGTGAAACATCAGAAATTTCAGATTTCTCTAAAACCCCATTATTATCATCTTTTTGAGTGCTTTTCTCAATTATATCTGAGTCATCAGAAGTATCGTCATATGATGTTTCATAGTTTTCTTCTTCCTCTACCTCTTTAAAATCATTATGATCTGAATCAATAATATGTGTTTTCGATTCATATGAATAACTTGAAATCTTTAATAAAGAGGCTTCTAAGTAATCTAGTGTGTTAGATGCATATGTATATTTATTATATGTATCCATTAATTCTTCCATACACTTAATTCTGAAATTAATAGGTGCTAATTTGAAATATTTCCGAATCATATCTTTGTTCATATCCGAAACTAGAGTTGAATTTTCAGAATAATCTAAAATCAGACTATCCTTCAACATATGAATAAAGTCTGCTGTCAATCGTTTAATATCCATTCCCATATCTGAATATTTCTGAATATCTTTGACAAAACTATCTACATCTTTTTTATATACTGAATAAAATAATTTTCCAATATCTTCAGATGTTACGACACCATAAATTTTACGAATATCATTCACATCAATATGAGATGAACAGTATGCAACACATTGATCCAATATGGACAATGCATCTCGCATTCCTCCATCAGCCAATTGAGCAATTAACGTTAATCCATTCTCATCAATTTCAATTCCTTCGTTTTTACAAACAACAGATAATCTATATTTAATGTCATGCATACTCACTTTATTAAAATCAAATCTTTGACAGCGAGAAATAATGGTAGGTAAAACTTTATTCGGTTCTGTAGTTGCAAAAATAAAAATTACATGAGCAGGAGGTTCCTCGATTGTTTTTAACAATGCATTGAATGCTCCAGATGTCATCATATGAACTTCATCAATAATATAAATTTTATATTTTCCCTGCATTGGGGCATACTTCACTTTATCGATCAGATTTCTTACTTCATCCACACCATTGTTGCTGGCGGCATCAATTTCAATAATATCTGGATGACTCCCATTTGCAGCCATTTTACAGTTCTCACAAACTCCACAAGGAGCATCTTGGCTATTCGTACAATTTAATGTTTTCGCAAATATTTTTGCGATTGAAGTTTTTCCTGTTCCTCTAGGACCACAAAATAAATAAGCATGAGCAATACGATTTTGAACAATCGCATTTTTCAATGTCTGAATTATATGTGTTTGTCCAACAACTTCATCAAAATTCGTTGGTCTATATTTTCTATATAACGCTTGATATGCCATTCGTAAAATCCTTTCTATATGTTTATCTGTATCTTATTTTATCATAGTTTTACTTATTTTATTTATTTGAAATAGGGAAGTACAATATATATGAAAAGCAGAAATCTTACATATTTATGATTTCTGCTTCTTTTTCATATCTCTTTTCTTCTTAAAAAAATGTTTTAATAAATCTGAACATTCAGATTCAAGAATTCCTTTTCTATATTCAGGATGATGATTAAATTCAGACACTTCAAACAAATTTGTACATGTACCCACACAGCCCCCTTTAGGATCGGATGCTCCATATACAACTTCTTTAATTCTAGATTGTATAATCGCACCTGCACACATAGGACATGGTTCTAAAGTTACATATAATATGCAGTCCTCTAATCTCCATGTATTTAATTTCTTACATGCTTTTTGAATTGCCATAATTTCTGCGTGTGCAATGCTTTGTTGTAAAGTCTCACGCTTATTATATCCACGAGCAATAACTTTATCATCCTTCACAATGACACATCCAATTGGAACCTCATCATAGCTTTCTGCTTTTTTAGCCTGCTTGATAGCTTCCTTCATCCATTTCACATCATCCATACTCATATCCTCAAAAAATAAAAAACTACTACACATGATGGAGCTTACTTAAGGCTGCTTCGTTCCCGACCTGACCTGATTCATAAGACATCATTGTAGTAGCCAAGTTATTATATCAAATCCATTTTCAATTCGCAATAGAAAAAAGCTGTCAAAGACAGCTTTTAAGATTAACCAATTTTCTTTTTACCACCCATGTAAGGTTGTAATACTTCTGGAATCAAGATTGATCCATCTGCCTGTAAATTGTTTTCTAAGAATGCAATCAACATTCTAGGTGGAGCAACACAAGTGTTGTTTAATGTGTGCGCAAAGTACTTTTCTCCATTTTCACCCTTAACACGAATCTTTAAACGACGTGCCTGAGCATCTGTTAAGTTAGAGCAACTTCCAACTTCGAAGTATTTCTTTTGACGTGGAGACCACGCTTCAACATCCACTGATTTACATTTTAAATCTGCCAAATCACCTGAACAGCATTCCAATGTACGTACTGGAATATCTAATGTTCTGAAGAATTCTACAGTATTCATATATAATTTTTTAAACCATTCCATACTTTCTTCTGGCTTACAAACAACGATCATTTCTTGTTTTTCAAATTGGTGAATACGATACACACCACGTTCTTCAATACCGTGAGCACCTTTTTCTTTACGGAAACAAGGTGAGTATGAAGTGTAAGTATATGGAAGATCTTTTTCTTCAAGAATTGTATCCTTGAATTTACCAATCATAGAGTGTTCACTTGTACCAATTAAATACAAATCTTCACCTTCGATTTTATACATCATACCTTCCATTTCCGCAAATGACATTACTCCATCAACTACTGAACTACGAATCATATATGGTGGAATTACATAAGTAAATCCTTTTTTATCAATCATGAAATCACGAGCGTAATTTAAGATTGCTGAATGTAGACGAGCAACATCTCCCATTAAATAGTAGAATCCATTTCCAGCTACACGACGTGCTGCATCTAAATCAATTCCGCTTAAACGTTCCATGATTTCAGTGTGATAAGGAATTTCAAAATCAGGAACAACAGGTTCTCCAAATTTTTCTAATTCAACATTTTCACTATCATCTTTTCCAATAGGAACACTATCATCAATGATGTTTGGGATCTGCATCATTTTTTCAGTAACAGACTCTCTTAATTTAATTTCTTTTTCTTCCAAAGCTGTTAACTCGTGAGCAATCTCAGCCATTTGTTGCTTAATTTCTTCAGCTTCTTCTTTTTTACCTTGGCCCATCAACTTACCGATTTCTTTAGAAATCTTTTTACGATTAGCACGTAAATCATCCGCATGTTGTTGTGTTTGGCGAAGCTCTTTATCCTCCATTAACACTTCATTTACTAAAGGCAATTTGTAGTCTTGGAACTTTTTCTTAATGTTCTCTTTGACAATGTCCGGATTTTCACGGACAAATTTCATATCTAACATGATATCCTCCTCTGCATAAAAAAAGAGACACTCGCACCCATAAAGGGACGATGTCTCGCGTTGCCACCCTTTTTACCATATATATACATATATGATCTCTTAACATGATAACGGTATGTACCGGATCAAACTACTAATTTCATTCAATCACTCTAAGGTGCTATTCAATTATTCATATCAGTATTTTCACCAGCCATACTGTCTCTATTTAATATATGGAATAATCTACTTATCCTTATCTTTGTTTTCAACACATTTATACCATTAAAACAAAGATAAAGTCAACCGCTTATTCTGTGAAATAGCCTCATTAAATCGGATTTATCATATGATTCTACTTATCTACAAATCATATTCAATATCACAATTATATATAGCATTAAAATATAAGAAATCCATCTATAATCCATTCCCATGAATATTAAAAACTGAATAAACAAAAGTAACCCTAATAGAGAAAAGAAGGCATAAATTCGTTTTGTTGAATTATCATAATACAAATAATATAAGCCAATTACTGCCATTGCAAAAATAGCGCCAATACATAAAGATCCTATAATGCTTCCATGACCAGAAATATAAACACATGCCGCAACAAAGATCATACATACTAAGGAAATTTTATCTGCTTTTCTATCTTGTCTAAAACTTTCCATTTTGTATACATCTAAATTGTGAATAATATTTGTGACTTCTTCATTCGAATAATTCAAACTCTTTTTACATGATATCAATTCAGCCACAGAAACATGCAAAGATTCAGATAGGGCAGGTAACAATTGAATGTCTGGATATCCTATTCCACGTTCCCATCGGCTAACAGCTTTATCTGTGACATGTAGCTGTTGAGCTAATTCCATTTGCGTCATATTGTTTTCTTTTCTTAACTTACAGATAAACATTCCCATATCTTTTGCGTTCACATATATCACTTCTTTCTATAATAAATTTATATCCATTCTATCAAATTGGCAATCAACGTGTCGTTTATATAATGTATTTGGGTTATTTCTATCTGATTTATCATATGAAAAAGGAGTAAAATCATAATTCTACTCCTTACATGCTTTATTCTTCTGTATTTTCTTCTGATTCTGCTTCAGGCTCTTCATGATCTACCAATGTCATACGCGTTACTTTTGCATCTCCATTTAAGTTGATCAATCTTACACCTTGTGTATTTCTTCCGTAGATTCCTACATTCTCTAAAGCTACACGGATCATGATTCCATCACTCGCAACAATCATCGCATCTTCTTTACCAGTAACCGCACGCATACACATTAGCTTACCTGTCTTTTCTGTGATATTAATTGTGCTAACACCTTTTTTACCACGAGAAGTCAAACGATAATCTTCGAACTTACTACGCTTACCATAACCATTTTCAGAAACAACAAGAACTGTATCACCTTCACTTGATAATGCAGCACCTACAACTTCACTGCCATCACAATTGAATCCTAATACACCACTTGCACTACGTCCCATGATACGAACTTGATCTTCATTGAATCGAACAGCTTTACCATTTGATCCAGAAATAATTACTTCGTCATGTCCCGTAGTTAATTTCACAAAGCGTAACTCATCATCTGGTTTTAAACTAATCGCAATCTTACCATTACGATTGATATTTTCAAATTCAGATACAGATGTACGTTTCACAATACCATTCTTTGTAACAAATAATAATGTTTCACTTTCATCATCCTTAGGAACAGCTACAAGAACATTTACTTTTTCACCTTTTTCCAAAGTCATTAAATTCACAATTGGAATTCCTTTAGATGTTCTAGATCCACTTGGAACATTGTATCCTTTTAATCGATATACACGACCCTTATCTGTAAACAACAACAAGAAATCATGTGTTGACATCGAAATCATAGTATCGATAGAATCCTCTTCATTTAATGTCAATGATTTGATTCCACGACCACCACGATTTTGAGCACGATATGTATCTACAAGCTGACGCTTAATATATCCAGACTCAGTTAATGTGATAATTACATCTTCCACTGGAATTAAGTCTTCATCTTCCATATCAACAGAAGCATCACTAATTTCAGTTCTTCTTTCATCACCATATTTCTGATCAATTTCAGTTAAATCATCACGAATGATTTGAAGAACACGATCATGATTTGCCAAGATATCCTTCAAATCTTCAATCGTCAATAATAATTGTTGATATTCATTTTCAATCTTATCTCGTTCCAATCCAGATAATCTTCTTAACTGCATTGCCAAGATAGCTTTAGCTTGAATCATGCTCAATCCAAACGCATCACATAAATCTTGAGATAAACCGGCCTCATCTTTTTTAGAACTACGAATCATATGAATAACTTCATCGATATGATCCATCGCAATTCGTAAACCTTCTAAGATATGTGCACGATCTTGTGCTTTCTTTAACTCAAACTGTGTTTTTCTTACAACTACATCAACCTGATGATCAATATAATCATGAATAATATCTTTTAAAGGCAATTGTTTAGGACGACCATTTTCAAGTGCCAACATATTGATACCAAATGAAGTTTGAAGTGGTGTTAATCTAAACAACTGATTTAAAATTACTTCTTCCTGCGCATCCTTCTTTAGCTCCATTACAATACGAATACCTTCACGGTTACTTTCATCATTTAAGTAAGTAACACCCTGAATGGCTTTATCACGAATTAAAGAAGCCATTTTAGTAATTAAGTTTGCCTTATTGACCTGATAAGGAATTTCATAGAAAATAATCTGTTTCTTTCCGTTTGATAATTCTTCAACACGATACTTAGAACGAATCATAATGGATCCACGTCCTGTTTCAAATGCTTGACGAATACCTTTACGACCCAAAATGATTCCTCCAGTAGGGAAGTCCGGTCCTTTAATGACTTCCATCAATTGAGGAACTGTAATATCCGGATCATCCATTACCGCAAAAATGGCTTGAATCGTTTCTGATAAATTATGAGGTGGAATATTTGTTGCCATACCAACCGCAATACCCACAGCACCATTGATCAACAAGTTTGGAATACGACTAGGCAGCACAACTGGCTCGCTTTCTTCACCATCATAGTTTGGAATAAAATCGACCGTATCTTTTTGAATGTCACGCAGCATCTCCATAGAGATTTTTGACATACGAGCTTCCGTATAACGCATTGCCGCAGCTCCATCTCCATCTAGAGAACCAAAGTTTCCATGGCCATCCACTAATGGATATCGATACGAGAAATCCTGGGCCATACGAACCATCGCATCATATACAGCTGTATCCCCATGAGGGTGATACTTACCAATAACTTCACCAACAATACGTGCACTCTTCTTATGTGCAACACCTGAAGTAATTCCCAATTGATTCATCGCATGCAAAATACGACGATGAACTGGTTTCATACCATCACGAACATCTGGTAATGCACGTGAAACAATAACAGACATTGAATAATCTAGAAAGGCTGTACGCATTTCTTTGGATATTTCAACATCTTCTACATAGTCATATCGCTTATTTTCTTCTTCCATAAGGACCTCCTACTAGTAATCCAAATTAGCGTATACAGCATTTTCCTGAATATATTCACGACGAGGCTCTACATCCTCACCCATCAACATATCAAATACACTGTCCGCTTCCATCGCATCATCAATTGTGACACGTTTCAATACTCTATGATGTGGATCCATCGTTGTTTCCCACAACTGTTCTGCATCCATTTCCCCTAAACCTTTATAACGCTGAACTTTATATCCATCTTTAAATTCTTCACGCAACTGATCCATTTCCTGTTCCTTATACGCATAGGCAATCTTTTTTCCTTTTTGCACCTTATATAAAGGAGGTTGTGCAATATAAACATATCCACCTTCAATAACAGGTTTCATAAAACGATATAAGAAAGTCAACATCAATGTACAAATATGACTACCATCGACATCGGCATCGGTCATAATAACAATTTTGTGATAACGTAATTTCGATACGTCTACATCTTCTTGAATTCCACATCCAAAAGCAGTAATCATACTACGAATTTCCTGGTTTTCAAAAATACGATGCGTTCTTGCTTTTTCAACATTTAAAATCTTACCACGCAAAGGTAAAATAGCTTGTGTTTTCGCGTCACGACCTTGTTTCGCGCTGCCCCCGGCAGAATCACCTTCGACGATATAGATTTCACATTCACTTGCATCTTTACTTGAACAATCCGTTAATTTACCTGGTAATGAACTAATTCCATCCAATGCAGATTTACGACGTGTTAATTCACGAGCTTTTTTTGCTGCAATTCTTGCCTTGCTGGCAATTTCTGCCTTTTCTACAATAGCCTTGGCAATATCTGGATTTTCTAAGAAGAAACGATTGATCTGTTCACCCGCAATATTTGAAACAATCTTACGAACTTCACTATTTCCTAATTTTGTCTTTGTCTGTCCTTCATACTGAGGATCCGGGTGCTTAACAGAAATAATTGCAACCAATCCCTCTTTAACATCATCCTGAGATAAACTCTCATCCTTTTTGATCATATTATTATTTTTCGCATAGGTATTAATACAACGAGTCAAAGCCATTCTGAAACCATCTTCGTGATATCCACCTTCATGCGTATGAATATTATTACAGAAAGAATAAATACTAGATTGATAGCCATCGTTATATTGCAAAGCAACTTCTGCAAGAATACCATCCTGCAATCCCTCTACATAAATGACTTTATCACTGATTGTACTCTTATTCTTATTTAAGAATTGTACATACTCAATAATTCCACCCTCATATTTATAGTCATTACTTGGACCATCTGATGTTCTTTTATCTGTTAAAGTTAAACGTATATCCTTATTTAAGAAGGCAAGCTGACGCAGACGAGAATTCAACGTTTCATAATCATAAACTGTTGTATCCTTAAAAATCGTTGGATCCGCTTTAAAACGAACTAAAGTACCTGTTTCTTCTGTTGTACCAATAATTTTTAAAGGCTCCACCGCATGTCCACCATTTTCAAAACGAATAAAATAGATTTTACCATCCTGATAAACAGTAACCTCTAACCATTCACTCAACGCATTAACGACACTGGCACCAACACCATGCAAACCTCCGGAAACCTTATAAGCGCCTCCGCCAAATTTTCCACCTGCATGTAATACCGTCATAATTGTTTCTACTGCGCTAATTCCTGTCTTTTCATGAATTCCAACTGGCATACCACGACCATTATCACGTACCGCAATAATATCTCCTGGCTCAATTGTCACATCAATTCGATTCGCAAAACCAGCCAAAGCCTCATCAATACCATTATCCACAATTTCCCAAACTAGATGGTGAAGTCCACGTACAGAAGTGGAACCAATATACATACCTGGTCTCAAACGAACCGCTTCTAACCCTTCTAACACCTGAATATCATCCGCTGTATACGAATGCTCTACTTGTGTAGCTTGTGTTTCTAATTCTTCAAATTCAAGAATCTCTTTTTGTAATTCATCCTGACTCATTTGTAGACCTCCTTGATTCTCCCTTGTTCTATATCATAGAATCGAACTTCACGATTCCAATGCATATTCAATCGTTCTGTTGTTGTTATAAAAATCTGCATATCGTTAGGAAGCTTTTCAATTAATTGTCGCTTTCTAAGATTATCCAGTTCACTAAATACGTCATCCAATAATAAAATTGGATATTGCCCACTCTTTTCATAAATAATTTGGGCTAACCCCAATTTAAGTGCCAGTACAAAACTTCTTTTCTGCCCCTGACTGGCCACTTCACATACAGGTTTTCCATTCAATTCAAATAAAATATCATCCCTATGAATTCCAATCAAAGTCTGATGATATTTTTTTTCTTTTTCAAAAACCTTGGCATAAGCTTCCTTCATATCTCCATCCAAATCAATAAACGTTATATACTTAGCATCTATATATTCTTTTTCATTTGAAAAGAATGGATATAGCTCACGCGCTTTTATCATCAAAGAATTCAAAAATTCATTTCTTTGTTTCATAATGATTTTTTGAACATCTATCATCTGATCCAAATAAATTTGAACTAAACACTCATCCACTTTACTCTGTTTCAAAGCTTGATTTCTCTGCTTTAAAATTTTTTGATACGAAGATAACGTAACCGTGTACGTTTTTGACAATTTCATTAACTCCATATCAATAAATCGTCTTCGATTTTTTGGAGATGAAGTAAATAAAGATAAATCGTCTGGACAAAATAAGATTGCATTTTCAATTCCAATAAAATCCGAATACTTCTTAACTGGATTTTGAAAACGAAACAAATGCTTTTTTTGATGATCCACAATCACTTTCAATTCTTCTTTTCTGTGATTAGACTCCACCGTTGCCTGAACACAAAATTCTTTGCACCCATGCATGATCATACTGTCCAATTGATTTGTTCGAAACGAACGCAAATGACTTAAAAAATAAATAGCTTCAATTAAGTTCGTTTTGCCCTGTGCGTTTTTTCCATATAAAAAATGAATGCATTTTGGTGTAAAAGAAAAAGACATGGTTTCATAATTACGGAAATGAAAACATGTCAGTTTTTCAACATTCATTTCACTTCAATCCTTATTCCATTAGTTTCTACAATATCTCCATGGTAGATCTTTTTTCCACGACGATTTTCATTAACGCCGTTGACTAATACTTCCATGTTTGCTAAATATTCCTTGGCCTGTCCACCACTATAGACAACATCGCAAGCTTTTAGCAATTGTGCTAATGTAATATACTCATCTTTAAGTTCAAATTCCATGAAAATACCTCTTTTCGCACTATAATTATATCATAAAACGACATAAATAGCTATGCGTACAGAGATACCGATATAAAAAGAAACCGTTTAAAACGAGTTTAAACGGCATTTTCTTTAATCATAACTACGAATTGGCACTAAAATCATTAAGACTGAAGCATCTTCCGGATTTGATACCTTGATAGGCTTCATAAATCCAGAAAATTCAATTAATACTTTTTCGCATCCCAATGCCTTGATCGCATCCAACATATATGTACCATTACATGTCAATGAAATATCTTCTCCTTCATATTCACACTTAGTCAATACTTCATCAGAGTTTCCAATTTCACTTGAATACGTCTTAACATGAGTTTCTGCAGTTGAACATTCCAATTTAATTAAATGTACTTTATCATTACGAATGAAGTTAGTACGATCAATTGTACCTGCAATTTCATATGAATCCACCAACATCTTAGATACACAGCTTGTAGGAATAATTCTTTGTACATCTGGGAAAGTTCCATCAATCAAACGAGTTTGGATAATTGTTTTATCAAATACAAACTGTGCTTTTTTAGAATCTGCATAAATATCGATTGTATCATCATCTGAAACAGAACGAACAACCTCAGTTAAAGATTTACTAGGAATTGTGATATTAAAATCTTGACTTGAATTCAATTCAATTGTTTTTCTAGCTAAACGATATGAGTCTGTTCCAGAACAATACAACATATTACCTTGTGAATTGAAATTTACCCCCGTTAATACTGGACGTTGATCTTTGTCGCTGCACGCAAATGCAGTCTGAGAAACGATTGATTTTAAATCTGTTGCCTTTAATACAAAATGATGATTAGGTTGTGTAAAATCAATATCAGGATATTCATTAGAACGAATACCATTTAAGTTAAATTGACCATTATCACTAGAAATACGAACTAAAGAGTAGTCAATGACTTCAATTTCAATATTTTTACAATCCAATTTACGAACAATTTCTAATAAATACTTAGAATCAATAATAATAGATCCTTCTTCTTCAATATCTAAATTATTCAATTCACCAGGAACAATTACAGTACGAATGGATATATTTGAATCACTACCAGTTAAAATCATTGAACCATCTTTTAAATCAATACAAATACCTGATAGTGCAGGTAATGGAGAAAAGACACTAATAGCTCTAGAAACAATAGATAGCTTGTCATAAAAATATTTTCGATCAATAGAAAAATGCATAAAATCCTCCTTTTATTAATATATTTATATATAAATTATAATATAAGGGACTGTATAAGTGTGTAAAAATTGCACAGACCCTTTAAAATACGTACTCTACGCTAATTTTTTGGGTGTGGATTCCATGAGGAATACAGTGTATAAATTAAGAATCCAAAGTGCTACGAATTTTTTCAACAGCTGTTTTAAAAGCTTCATCTTTTTGAATCAATTTCTTAGCACGCTCATACGAACTAGAAATTGTCGTATGATCACGACCCCCTAATTCTTGCCCAATAGATACATAAGATTTATGAAGCAAGTCTCTAGATAAGTAAACACAGATATGTCTTGCGTTCGCAATAAATTTTTGACGACATTTACCCTCTAAATCCTTGTAAGATAAGCCATAAAAACGTGTTACAGCCTTCTTTATCTTTTTGATTGTCAATTCATCCGATTGCGATACAATAGGCTCTTTAACTAATACTTTACGCGTAAAATCCATATCGATTACATCTGGATTAAATAGTGTCGCATTAAATATCAAGCGATTTAAAGTTCCCTCTAGATTTCTTACGTCATTTGAATATTTACCAGCTAAATAATCAATAACATCTTCGCTCATATTCACACTTTCTTCACGACCTTCGATTTTCTTCTTTAAAATCGCTTTGCTAGTTTCGAATTCTGGTTTAGAAATACTGATTGTAAGCCCAGAAACAAAGCGTGAAATTAAACGAGACTGTAATCCACTAATTTCACTAGGATGCATATCACTTGTGATAATAATCTGTGTATTCTTTTGAATCAATTGATTATAGACAGTGAAGAAGATTTCCTGACTACTAGAATGTTGCTGCAAATTTTGAATATCATCAATTAAGAAATAATCACAGTCTAGAAGTTGTTCCTTTACTCTTTCTACAGTATTGCCATGAACATTTTTGGTTTTCATAGCTTCAATCAATAAAGAAACTAAATCTCCACTATACATATAAATTACTTTACATTCAGGATGTTCCTTAGCTAGATAATTTCCCATCGCATGTAGTAAATGGGTTTTACCTAAGCCAGAATTACCATACAACATAAGGGGATTGAAGGGATGAGAAGTCGTTTGTGTACAACAAGCTAAACATGCGGCATAAGCCTCCGCATTAGAATTACCTTCGACAAAATTTTCAAATGTATAAGAAGGATTGAATTTATTTTCTAATAAAACATTCGTTCTTTGTTTGACAACCTCTTCAGGCATCATCTTTTCCATTTCTCTTTGGTGGATAAACTGAATTGTTAATGTATCGCCCCAGACCTCACTTAAAGTGGATTCAAACAGTTCTTTTTCTTTCTGTTTCTTTAAAATACTAAAAGTGATTGTAGAACGATAGGCTACATAAGCTATATTATCCTCTATTTTAAATAGAGTTGTTTTTGAAATCCATGAATTGAATGTATGACTATCAAAATAGTTGGATTCTTGTATTTTTTGTAAAGTTTCATTCCATATCGATGCATAAGACATGGTAGACATAGTAAAACCTCCTTGCAATATTACTATTATACACGATTTTTACACTTATCCCC
>NZ_DBMEXE010000020.1:14378-15231 GCF_056804935.1 Holdemanella sp.
TTATTCTTTTGGGATAAATTTTTTCCCAATGTGGACTTATGTGCAAAAAAAATGAACAAAATCGGGATAACTCACTTTATATTCATATTATACACATATAGAATCATTGATAAACAAAGGCTCTCAATGACTTTTCCCAAGTTATACAGAGAATGAATTTAGAATGTCTTTATCCACTGTATAACTTAGGATTTTATATACATTTTATATGTATATTTTGAATTAAAATAAAATAGAACACAGATCCATGTATATAATATGTGGATAATATATAGACCATTTTGTGTAAAACTAATAAAATGTTATAATGAAGTGCAGGAATATAAAGGGGTATAAAAGTATATGTATATTTTTAAATCGAATATAAATCAAAAAGAATACGATCACTTTGTAGAAAATCATCCTAGTTGTAGTTTGCTTCAAAGCTACAAATGGGCAAATATAAAAAATAATTGGAACTCCATTTATACAGGAGTTTATGAAAAGGATACATTAGTAGCCGCTGGGTTGGTATTGATTCGTCCATTACCACTTTCTTTTTCTATGTTTTATTTGCCTAGAGGACCAATTTTAGATTATAAAAATAAAGAGTTATTGAATTTTTACTTTACAGAATTAAAGAAAATTGCCAAAAAAGAACATTGTTTATTTATTAAATTTGATCCAAGTATTTTAATTTCAAGCTTCCACTTAGACGAAGAAAGAAAAGAATTTAATTATAAGGAAGAGTTTGAAAATATTAAATCATGCAAAGCCATTCATTATGGATTCAATAAAGATTTTGATACAACCATTCAACCAAGATACAATATGGTAGAGTATGCAGATGATTTTGGAATGGACAATTTATCTA
>NZ_DBMEXE010000021.1:0-8790 GCF_056804935.1 Holdemanella sp.
TTTCATAACAATAGTGTACACCAATACACTATTAAAGTGCATAAAAAAATAAATAATCTTAAATCGCGAAATTTTGAAGATCATTTCATGCGTAATCACTATCATCTAGTTCAGCTCTTTTTTCATTTCAAAATCCATGATATAGTAAACAAAACTGGTTGTAACCAACTCATGATAGTCTTTCTTATAATGACCAGTTTTAAGAGTCGACATCCCACATTTTAAGTCGGCTCTTTTTATTTTGCATGAAAAAAGGCGGATTATGCATCCACCTTAACATCTACAAATTGTTTTAAATACTCGACATCCAAGACCATGATTTTATTATACAATGTGCGAATAACATGTTCTTCTCTTAAGCCACGCAAAATACGATTCACGCTATGTCTTGTAGAAATTCCACAGAAACCCGCAATATCATCATTTGTGATCTTTAGGTCGATCAAAATTCCATCACGCGCTTCTTTTCCAAACATTGTAACCAAATAGTATATAAATGCACATACAGCACCATTCTTGCCATTCATCGTCATTAATTCTTGTCTTGAAATTGTTTCCGATAATTTTTTACGATAATACATATTCACGTATTCCACCAATTCAGAATGTTCATTTAATAATTGATTGAATAATTCTTTAGAAACACAATAAAAACTAGCTTCATCACTTTCAACACGAATCATCAATGAAGAAAATTTACAATCAACAACTGCATCTTTAAACATAGATAAAATATCAAAGCCTTTTAAATACGCAATATTAAATTCACGTCCATCACGCATTAAAACGCTGACCTTCACAACACCTTCTTTTAAAATATATACATTCTCATCATCCATCTTTAAAAATGTATGTCTTCTTTTACGAATAACAGGCACTTCGTGCTCTGAAAAAAAGTCTAAAAATAATTCACGCCCCATAATTTAAATCACCCTTTGTCAATATTGATAATTATAACACACTCCCAATTTGTATACGTTAACAAATCACACAGATAAGAAAAAGAATAGACCTAAGCCTATTCTTCTACAAGTTCAAATCGATATTCCTGCTTCACATCCGGATACTTGTCATGATCTACCTTTGTTACAAACATTTCATATGGACGAACAAAATACTTATAATCCCCATATAATGCTTGATAAACCACCATCTTCTCTTGCGTTTCCGTATGCATCGCAACACACAACACTTTATAAGTGTTTCCTTTGAAATGTCGATATATTCTATTTTCTAATACTTTCATAAATTCTTTCCTGCAACGTTGTTTGGCGAATACGCTTTAATTTTAAGCGTACCTGCGTTTCAAACAAGCTCTTATTGCCAATAATAAAAAGCTGTTTTTTAGCACGCGAGATCGCCGTATATAAAAGACGCTTTTCTAACATGTTTTTCGCATTCACATCCACAATACAGAATACCGTCTGATATTCATTACCTTGGGATTTATGAACACTGATACACCATGCGTGTTTTAAGTAATATAGAAAGTCTGTTGAAAAATCAACAATCGCATTTGTGAAATCCACTGAAATCACATTCTGTTTTGAATCAATTTCAACAATCGTACCAATATCCCCATTGTAAACATCTTCATCCGGCAAATTCTTCAACAACATGACCTTATCGTTTTCACGAAAGATTGTTGTTCCTACCTTCATCTGATTCTTTTGCGGACTTTTTGGATTGAACAACACCTGCATTTGACGATTGATCTCATCAATGCCAGCAGCCCCCTTATACATTGGTGCCAAGATCTGCATGGAATCTAGATCCATATCTTTGACATAATCGATTAGGGCATCCATAATTTTTGGCGTTGTTCTTTCAATAAACTCAACACCATCCTCATAATGACACGTAGTTTCTTCACGAATTTCTTTTGCCAAAGTCACAATTCCAGAACCACTTGACTGTCTAAAAATCTTCTTTAAATGGACCGTATCAATCACATCCGATTTAATTAGATCTTCTAACACCTTTCCAGGACCCACACTCTCTAACTGATCTTCATCACCAATTAAAAGAATGCGACAACGCTGTGGAAGTGCCTTTAATAATTGAGCAAATAAGTGGGTATCCACCATACTAAACTCATCCACAATAATAAAATCGATATCTAATGGATCCTCCTCATTTTTGCCAAAGGAATTATCTTCTAAGTTCCACTGCAACAAGGAATGAATGGTTCTTGAATCACAATTTGAAAGTTGTGCAAGTCGCTTTGAAGCTCTTCCTGTTGGTGCACAAAGCTGAATCTTACTATCTGGATATACATCCTTACAAATTTCCAAGATTCCTTTTACAGTTGTTGTCTTACCAGTACCTGGACCACCCGTTAAAATCATGAACGAACGATCGAAGAACAATTGAATCGCATCCTTTTGTTCCTGATCATATGTAATGGCTAAACTAAATTCCACTTGTTTGATTTTTGATTCGACATCCACACTTTCCACTTCAAATAAATGATTTTTCAACTCTTTGGCAATCATGACCTCATCTTCATGTAAAGTAAATGGATAGATTCGAGTATTTTCAACATACAAATATTGAAGTGAAACCAAACGATCAATACTTTCCTGAATCAAGGATTCATTTACGCCACGTACATTTTGAAAGATTGTCGCAAATGTAATATATGTATTTCCAGTTGCCATGGATAATTGTCTAGCCAACTCATAGATATAGGCATCCAATCTTCTTGGATCCTCATTGGATAAACCTATGGCACTTGCCATCTTACAAGCGGTTTTATATCCAAAACCATACACTTCATAATAAGGTTTGAAACAATCCTCTTCAATCACATCCAACACATTATCATATGTGTCTAGTAACATCTGAATCTGTCTTGGACTCAAGCCATACTTTAATAGCTTTGCGTATGTCTCATTAAATCCTGTAAATTCTTGAATGCCCTTTTGAATAATCAATATCTTTTTGGCGGTCAAATTGGGCACTTCATGTAAAAGTTCTGGATTATTATGAATCTTCTCTAAACAATTCTCACCAAGAGTCTCATAAATACTTTCGGCTGTTTTTTTACCAATCGTAGGAAAATTCTCACCACAAAGAAAATGAATAATCGCATCCGAATTGTCTGGCAATTTCTTTTTGGCCATATCCACACGAAACTGCTCCCCATACTTAGGGTGTTTTACATATTCCCCCTGCAAAACATATTCTTGATCTTCGATTGGATCTTCAATTCTTCCAGCCGCTGTAAAATTATGATACGTCTTTAATTCTGAAAAACCAGCAACGACATAATGATTGGCTTTATTTTCAAATATGATATATTCAAGCCTAGCCTCGATGTCCATTGGCTGTCTCCATAATCAATTGATTTAAATTCTTGCCATCCTTGAAGACTTCTTCAATGACACCCCCACCAATGCACTTGTCGCCATCGTAGAATACAGCTTCCTGTCCTTCTGTAACAGACGCAATCGTTTGTGGATATTTGACTAACACACTTGTATCATCCAATCTTTCGATTTCGATATCCTGATCCTTTTGACGATATCTAAATTTACAAGTACACTTTGTTGGAATCTCATCCAAACTTGGCAAGATCCAGTTGATTCCTTTTACAACACACGAATCTGAATACAACAAATCTCTTTGGTCAGTACGACATACATAAAGAATGTTCTTCACAACATCTTTTCCAACCACAAACCAAGGACCCTTTTCATGATCTATATTTAAACCTTTTCTTTGTCCAATCGTGTAATATAAAACGCCCACATGTCGTGCAATGACTTTACCAGTATTCACATCTACAATGTCACCATCTTTACTAGGAAGATAGTTCGATAAGAATTGTCTAAAGTTTCTTTCTCCAATGAAACAAATACCCGTACTATCTTTCTTTGTCGCAACCGATTCTAAGTTTAATTCAGAAGCAATCTTACGAATTTCTGGTTTTTCTAAATTCGCCAAAGGAAAAATCGTTTTAGCCACCTTACTCTTTTCAACCTGACACAAGAAATATGTCTGGTCTTTATTCTGGTCTTTAGCACGTGTTAAATATGTAAAGCCATTCTCTTCCTCTTTGTTTGAAGCATAATGCCCTGTAGCCACCTTATCAAAACCTTGTTTCATGGCATATTCAAAAAATGAATCAAACTTAATATATTTATTACATAAAATATCTGGATTTGGCGTACGCCCCTTTTCATATTCACTTAAAAACGTTTTAAATACGTTATCCCAATATTCTTCAATAAAATCAACACGCTGTAAAGGCAAATCCAAATGATTGGCAACCGCTAACGCATCTAAATAATCCTGTTCCTGAGGACAAGTATCATCTTTGATTGTAGGATTTCCTGCAATATCATTATTCGCAAAACTATCCCAGTTACGCATAAAACAACAAGTCACATCATATCCTTGTTTCTTTAATAAATAAGCTGCAACAGCAGAATCTACACCACCACTTAATCCAACTAATACTTTCATATGTAATCCTCCAACTATCAAAAATTATATCATAAAAAAGGACCAAGCCCGAAAAACTTGATCCAACAATTCAAAATGGTGCCCAGGGCCGGACTCGAACCGGCACGGTATCGCTACCGGTGGATTTTGAGTCCACTGCGTCTACCAATTTCACCACCCGGGCAAAAAACAAATATTTAATTTTAAAAATGGTGCCCAGGGCCGGACTCGAACCGGCACGGTATCGCTACCGGTGGATTTTGAGTCCACTGCGTCTACCAATTTCACCACCCGGGCATTGCTTGACTATTATATCAAAAGATAGAATGCCATGCAAGGATTTTTTTAAAAAAGCCACTAGAAATTCTATCAGCAAAAAAATGCATCCTAAACAGATGCATCAAATGATATTACTTAAGTTTAATATATATTTATTAATATTTTCTTCTTTTGAAATATCATATTCATTTATTAATTCATGAAAATATTCTTTAATCGTTCCCTTCGAAATTATTTCGTTGGAAGGTACATTGTCACTATAGCCATTACGCGCAAATAACCAAGGACTTTCTTTATGCGTTGTTTTTTCTAAAATTTTACCACCATATTGACCAAATGTATTCACCACTAAATCTATAATATATTTATCTTTATCATCCAAATACTTTTTGTACCCTTCAAACATTACAAACTTCGGATCATCAATCACATTATACCTAAAATGTTTAAAAATATTATATACATCTTTATATACAGGTCCATGCACCCATGCCTCACAATTTTCTATAAACATTTCTCTATCATTTAACGCAAACGAAAATCCCTGTATATAATACAACAGCTTTTGAAGCATTAACGGTGTCACTTCATCCATTCTTTCAAAAATATAGGATATAACACCAATCATTTTATTCGAAACAGTAAATATATTTTTTAACTCGTTTACTTTCGTCATAGACTTTTTGAAGGCACTCATCGCAATTTTATCTTTATTTTCGAGCATTTTTTGTTCCATATATTCAGGAGAAAACAATGCATTACGAATCACATCTGAATATTCTTTAGATGGAACCTGTCCTAATAGATAGCGAGTAATCGTTATTTCGCCAAATCCTAATACGATTGATAAAGGTGCCTTGCCAATATTATAGAGCTTCATTAAAGTATAAATATCCTCAATGGTCACTAAATCCTTTAATTTCCTATATTGTTCATCGACTTCACGTACATTTAAATCAATAATACCAGGAACACTCATGAATTCACCACATCGATCACAAATAGCACAAGTAATTTCAAAAGTTAATTCTTCACCGCGAATCATCTTTTTCACCAACTTCTTCTGTAATGTATAAGATGTGACATCCCTGCACTCTACACAAAATCCTGTTTCTCTTTGCATACAATACTGCCTCCTTTTTATCTGTTATCGAAAATAATAAACTAGTGGATACTTTTGTTTATGAAATGATATGACAATCACAAATTTGTTTTCAATCATATTAAACTTGATATATAAAGACCACTTCACTTTTTTCTTCATACCTCTTCATTAAAGAAATCTCTTTTCCAAAGATATACAACCACTCATGTTGAAATTGAACATGCTTATTTTGAACCTTTTCACAGAAATCATCTTCTGTTAAATCTAATAATATGATCTTAATCCGCTCTTCATCAATTAAATACTCATCAAACAACGATAAATTTGTCATTCTGTTTGAATTTAAAGCGATACTAAATTTATTCTGTACTATCAATTTCTTTGCTCTACTGAGATAATCAGCAATTTATGATTTATCAATCAAGATTTTCACCCCCAAGAAAATGATGGCATTTTCACTTATTCCTATCATAATCATATCATATGATAGTATTTTGTCAATATTCTATCATCACAATGTAAACACAAAAAAATGCATCCTTAAACAGATGCATTATAATATGTCGCAATATCACTTTCTGAAATATAGCCACACTCAGCCATCGCCTTTAATACGGCATATTGTTTTTGTTTGGCTTGGGCAAAATGATAGACTAACTCATAATTGTTTGGCGATTGAGGAATTCCTGCAAGTAAAGAAGCCTGAGCTATAGTCAGATCTTCTGGATCTGTATCAAAATATCCATAACTTGCTTCATAGATACCTGTATAGTCATTTCCATAATTGATCACATTCACATATAGGGCAATGATTTCATTTTTAGAATAATGTTTCTCCAAATAACGAGCTACAAATAATTCTGTACTTTTACGATCCCACGTACCATCAAACATACCATATAAATTTTTAGCCAATTGCTGCGTAATCGTAGAACCACCACTCTTTAATAGATCATCATCAAATTGGGATACAAGTGCACGCATAAGCCCAATATAATCAACGCCTCCATGATCATAAAAACGGCGATCCTCTATTGCCACCGTTGCTCGTACAAGTTCAGGTGATAAATCATCATATCCGACAAAAGTAGATCTAGATGTGACTTCACTTACCACATCATCCACAGATTGAGATTGTGTTAATTCTAAATAACCCCAATAGCCTTTACCAAAAAAGATGCCTACAAAGGCAATAATTAAGATCAATAATAATTTAAATATAAACTTAACAAACTTTTTCATACCTAAACATTAACATAACAAAAAGAACTTGTAAAATTACAAGTTCGTAAGATTAATCCTTTAAAGTCACGTGTGAAGCATCTTTAAAGATTGAATTTGCCGCAATCTGACCACGCACACGAGATAGTGGATATACATTTGTGTGCGGACCAATAATCGTTCCTGGACAAAGTACAGAGTTACATCCAACTTCTACATAGTCACCCATAAAGGCACCGATTTTTCTTAATCCTGTTTCAAATTCTTCAACCACATTATAATTTTCATCTTTTCTTCTTAAGATGATATTGTCACGAGCACTCTTTAAATTACTTGTGATACCCCCAGCACCCAAGTGAGAATGATATCCAAGAATACTATCTCCTACATAGTTATAGTGAGGTGTTTCTACATTGTCAAATAAAATACAGTTCTTTAATTCCACACTATTTCCAACCACGCAGTTTGCGCCCACTAAAGCACTTCCACGCACAAAGGCACAATGACGAACCTCTGTTTCAGGACCAATGATGCATGGAGCTCCTAGATATGCACTTTCAAAGACATTGGCACTCTTGTGTACCCATACGTGTTCTTTGACTTCCACATAATCTTCTCCTAAGTTTTTACCTAGCTCTAAAATCAAGTCTTTGATTCCCGACAAAGCTTGCCAAGGATATTCAAACTTTGCTAAATAATCCTTTGCCAAAGTATGATCTAAATCATATAATTCGCTTATCTTGTACATAAAACTTCCCTCTTTCTTACCACTCAGGCTCAAATTTGAATTCAACCTGAACGTCATCTTCATTTATATCTAAAATCGCATAGCTACATGGCTTTCCATCTCTAGAATGCGATAAAGATCCTGGATTTACTAATGTAACACCATCAACACGATCTAAAAAGGATACGTGTGTATGTCCAAAACATACAATGTCACAATTCAATTCTTTAGCACGATTCACCAATTGTTCACTTCTTAAAAAATAAGAGAACCGATGAGAATGTGTTACATAAATTTGATGTTTACCAATCGGTATGATTCTTTCATTTTCAAAACGACCAAAATAATCATTGTTTCCACGCACAATGATATAGCCCGGATAATTCATCGGATCATCCTCTAAATCACCACAATGAATAAACAATTTCGCATTCGGATGTTTTTCCTGGATCGTTTTTAATATATCGTTTCTTCCATGAGAATCACTCACAACAACTATTTTCATAAAGTCTTTTACTCCAATTCATCCGGAAATGACATTTGTTCCATGCCCTTACCGCTATCATGCATGATTTTGGCGGTTTTTACACCCACATAACGAAGCATAAAAGGCTGATACCAATGTCCCGTCTTCTTTTCTTGTTCTTGTTGGTAGCGAACTACAAAACCATAGCGATACGCATTTTCTTCAATCCATTCCATACGCTTTTTACTTTCTTCAGACAATTCTTCTTCGACTTTTGAATAATCAAATTCATCATCGACATATTGCCTACATAGATTGATCCATTCATCATGACCCTCTAATACAATCGTATACCCGAGCTGCTGCTCATTTTTACCGGCACTAAACATATAGTGGTCAACACCCTCATATTCTTTGGATGCGTTGACATATTGATCTAGAATTTGTTCATAATTCAAATAACCACTGACCAAATTCAAATGATCCTGCCCATCCATAACAGACGCATACGAATCTAACATATTCGTTAGATCTTCGACCATA
>NZ_DBMEXE010000021.1:8800-14956 GCF_056804935.1 Holdemanella sp.
ACATGTTTGAACTAAGATAGTATTAAATGTCGTAATCTTTTCTGGTATATACTTATATACCGTATTCTCCTGATTTAATACGACATACGGATTGGTTGGATCGGCAATCAATCTTAAATCCGAATACAACACAGCTTCGTTTTCATAGAACGTCGTTAAATCAATATATGAATAGTGCATCAACAATTGTTTTAAAGAATCATACGAAAAATTCTTTCGAAAACGATTCACAAAATTGACGATATATTCATTATCTGCATTCTGCGTTTCCTTGGCTTCTTTATAATATAACGTATTTTTTAAATTGAAATCTTTCAACTCTATAAAATCCATAAATTTATCCGGTGAAATATGTTGATTTACCAAATAATCAATATCATCACTATCTAGATATTTTAATAAAACATCACGATTTTCATTGGTTGTATAAGGATATCGAGCTAAAGGATCATACGATTTATCCATGGTATATAGACAATATAAGCCCACCGCTAGACAAACCACAATCAATAAAATACGTGCTCGCAATTCTTTTTTACTAATCAAAATAAGTACCTCACGCACCCCATTATACTAGACTATTAATTCTCATGCAAACGAGCATATAGAATCTTAGCCACATCTTCAGGAATCACTTCACTCAATTGTTCTACACTCGCAAGACGCATCTGCTTCATGCTTTTAAAATGCTTCAACAATTCCTTTTTACGCTTAGGCCCAATACCGCTCACCGTATCCAATACAGATTTTGTCATAGACTGATCTCGAAGTTTTCTATGATACGAAATCGCAAAGCGATGCACTTCATCCTGCATACGTGTTAATAAGAAGAATAAGCTCGACTTGGAATCAATTGGAATTTCATTTAAATTCACATCCATCAATGCTCTTGTCGCATGCTTATCATCCTTTACGAGTCCTGCCACTCTTAAATCAAGCTGCAACATATCTATAATTTCTTTGGCCGCCGCAATCTGTGCAGCACCACCATCCACCAACAATAAATCTGGCATCGGCAAATGTTCTTTCAACAATCGAAAGTATCTTCGATAAATGACTTCTTTCATACTGTCCACATCACTGCGATACCCATCTAATTTATAATGACGATATGAATTCTTATCGGGTAAGCCATCCTTAAAGACAACCAAACCACTCACATTAAACGTACCTTGGATGTGGGAGTTATCAAACATTTCAACCGTATGAATATCCGCATTGAATAATTTTGACAACATTTCATTGGCCTGACGCAACTCATTATCCTTACGAAATACCAGTTTAAACTTCTGTTCATGTGCTTCCTTGGCATTTTTATAAACCAAATCTATCAGTTTCTTTTTTTCACCACGAACTGGAATATGCACATTCGTATTTAAAGCTTCCTTTAAAACGTCCACTGGCGTTCCAGACGGCACCAAAATTTCTTTTGGCACCACATTTTTTTCATAATACTGCATGATAAAGCTAGTAAAGGCATCCATCTCATCTTCATACAACGGTGTAATTGACATGTTTCTCTCCAATAATTTTCCTTGACGAATAAAGAAACCTTGAAAAGAAATGTATCCAGAATCCACATAATATCCAAATACATCACGATTAGCACGATCTTTAAAGTCAATCGTCTGTTTTTCAATGACATGCTCTAAGGCTTGAATCGTATTATAGATTTCCTGTGCTTTTTCAAACTGCAAGTTTTCACTGGCCTCCATCATTTTAGCCTGCAAAGAATCCATCACCTCTTTGGTGTCTCCCTGCAAAAACTTCTTAATTTTTTTACGCGTCATTTCGTTTTCCTTAGGATCAATCTCATGAATACAAGGTCCTAGACATTGGTGCATGTGATAGTACAAACACGGAGAATCTGGAATATGACGACATTTACGTACACAAAAGATCTGATTGATCAATTTCACGATTTCATAAGCCGATTGACTACTTGGATACGGCCCAAAATATTCACTCTTTTTATTTTTGATATTTCGTGTTGTACGCACCACAAAATTATTCTCTTTTGTGATCTCAATATATGGATATGTCTTATCATCCATAAACATGATGTTGTAAGGTGGCATATGTTTTTTTATTAAATTGATTTCTAATAATAAAGCCTCTTTTTCACTGCCCGTCACGATAAATTCAAAATCACGAATGTGCGACACTAAACGCGTCGTCTTATTGTTGTGGGTACCATGAAAATAAGAACGCACACGATTCTTTAATACTTTGGCCTTTCCCACATACAATATATTCTGATTTTCATCTTTCATGATGTAACAACCAGGAGAATCTGGAAGTAAGGCTAATTTATCTTGTAGATGTTTAGAAACACTCATTTTATCCCCTACTTTAATATAACGATAGTTGCACCAAGTCCACCTTCACTTGGACCGGCACTGTTAAACTTAGAAACATTTGGCTGTTTCTTTAAATCCTTCCATACGGCTGTACGCAAAGCACCCGTACCCATACCATGAATGATACGTACTTGTTTAATGTGTTTAACGACAGCTTGATCTAAATATTTATCTAAAGCAGCAATGCCTTCTTCAACACGCATTCCAATTAGATTCAACTCCAAAGGAAAACGACTAGATACCGATTCTACATGTGCTTTATAAGTTGCTTTCTTGATTTGTGGCTTATGCATAGGCTCCAACTTCGAAATTTTCACCTTCATCTTCATACCATTCGTTAAAACGGTAGCTTCATTTCTTCGAATATCCACAATTTCACCATGCGAATTCAAGCCTGTGATTTTTACATAATCACCAACCTTAAACTCTTTCTTATCTTCTTCAACTTCTTCAACATGCTCATTTAAAAGATCCAGTTCATGCATCTTTTCAATCTGCTTATGCTGCTTACCCGTCTTTTCTTTACGAAGCACAGTTAAGATTGCTTTGGCCTCTGCCTTTTTCTTTTCGAGCATCTCATTCAATTGTTCCTGATACGATGCATCCAATTGGGCCTTACGCTTTTCGATTTCTTTTTCTTTTTCGTAAGCCTCCTTTTGAACGCGGTGCGCATCTTCAATCAATTGATTAAAACGCTCCTTTTGTTTCAAGACATCATTTTGAAGTTTTTCTAATTTCTCCAATTCTTTTTCTGTCTGCTTTTCATTTTCATTCTTTAAAAAATCCGCTCTTTCTAAAATGGACTCTTCTAAATTGTATTCTCTGGCAATATGAAAGGCATAACTTGCTCCAGATACACCAGGAATATATTTATAGGTTGGTTTTAATGTTTCTGGATTAAACTCAACACTCGATACTAATACAGAATCATTTGCTTTTCCATATGTTTTTACTTGCGAATAGTGTGTTGAAGTAATAATCGTACTTCTTTTTGAAATCAAATACTCCAAAATCGCAACCGCAAGACTGGCTCCTTCTAATGGATCGGTACCATTTCCAATTTCATCCAATAAGATAAAACTATTCTCATCACTCTTCTGACAAATATGAGACAGACGAGAAATATGACTTGAGAAAGTCGATAAGTTGTTTTCAATGGACTGATGATCTCCAATGTCAAAATACATCGATTGATAGAATGGTAGAATGGCTTTATGACATAATACGGGAAATGCTGCATGGGCCAAAGCTACAAAGAGTCCAATTGTCTTTAATGTGACAGTCTTACCTCCCATGTTTGGTCCTGAAATCATAAGGCAAGCTTGTTTATCATTTAATTCATATGTGTTACAAACCACTTTCTTTTCATCAATCAAAGGATGTTTGGCATGTTCTAAATACATAGAGTGATCTCTTGATTGTAAAGATGGAATGCAACCATCATAGCGTACTGCCCATTTTGCCTTTGTGAAAGCTACATCAATTACAGTTAATGTTTCTAATGCCGAAGTTAAAGACAACGCATTTTTCTTAACTTGCATCGACAATTCCTTACAGATTCGTTTCTTTTCTTCTTCAATACGAATCATCAAAGAAGAAATCTCATTATTATCAGCTACAAAGCTGGATGGTTCAACATAATAGGCAAGTCCTGAACTGGATTGTCCATGAATCATACCGCCAAAGGCATTCTTGTCTTGGGCACGAACCAAGACAACAACACGTCCAGATACAGTTGTCGTCATATTTTCCATAAGTTTTGAACTGTTCTTCTTTAAAAACTGTCTTGATTTCGATTGTAATGCTAAGCGCGTATCTACCAACGCCTTATGCATACTTTTTAATGCGGGTGTCGCATCTTCTTTAACCGATCCTGTTAGATCAATCTTTGAAATGATTGAATCCATCAAACGTGTACATCCATCCATAGATTGAGCTAAATTTGTCAGTTCTGGATAATCCGATGAATCCAAGCTTTGTTTGGCTTGTTTAACAGCCGTTAAAAAATGGTAGATGGAAATCAATTCTTTACTTGTTAGTGTCATCTGTTTCAAAGCTTTTGAGACTGGTAAAGAAATATCATTCGCTCCTGATAAAGAAAGTAAGCCTCCGGCTTGTTCAAACTGAATGGCTTCTTTGGCATAGTTTAATTGTTCTTGTATTTCTAATTTATCAAATACAGGCAACGCATTTAAAATTTTTTCTTTGGCGCAAGAAAAGCTAGAAAATGCAGAAATCTGTGTTAATACACTTGAAAAATCAATGGCCTGGTTTAATTCGTTTCTAAAATTTTGTTCCATAAAATACTCCGTTCTCACCTATTTTAACACAAAATTTATGGTAAACTAAATAAGGTGATTAAAATGGCAACATTGACAAAGAATATGACAAAAGAAGAGATCTTTCAATTAAAAAATCGATTATCTCCTTTTATATTAAAAGAAAGTACGCCACAGTATACGTACTATCAAATCAAGACGAAAGAATGTTCGATTACGGCATATACAAGTGGTAAAGTTGTATTTCAGGGAGCCGATCTTTCTTGGTTAGAACCGAAACCAACGCATAGTGAAGCACAAGATCAAGCGGGCAGCGATGAAGTGGGTACTGGTGATTATTTTGGTCCGGTTGTAGTGGCTAGCTGTATTGTCACAAACAAGGCTCGCAAAAAACTTGCGCATCTTGGCATTCAAGATTCAAAGCAGGTGGATGATGTTAAGATTCGTAAGCTTGCACCTATCATCAAGGAAGTGTGTCCACATAGTATTTTGATTGTTCCCAATTCAAAATATAATGACATGCATGATACTTGTAATATGGTAGATATGAAGTGTCGTCTGCATAACCAGGCTTATGTAAATTTGGTACATAAAGGATATACGCTTCCTAAGCAGATTGTTATTGATCAGTTTGTGCAAGAAAAAAGTTACTATCGCTACTTACAAGGCTTTCCTGAAGTCATTCGGGGTATCACGTTTGAGACCAAGGCCGAAAACAAATACCTGGCAGTAGCTTGTGCGAGTATCCTGGCAAGAAATGCCTTTCTAGAAACGTGGGATCTTATGGAAGAAAAATATGATTTCAAATTTGAGAAGGGTGCCGGAAGCAAGGTGGATGTGTGCGGTAAGAAATTCGTACAAAAATTTGGAAAAGAAAAGCTTTACCAAGTGGCAAAGCTTCATTTCAAAAACACACAGAAGATTGGAGTTTAATTTCCAATCTTTTTTATCGGCTTCTTCGATCATTTTCAGCTAAAGAATAATAACGCTTTTTATCTTCATACATCTTTTGATCGGCTTCTTGTAAAGTTTCAGATAGATTTGAACAAGTTTCTTTCCATACACAACCTGTCGCAACACTGATTTCTAATTCTTTCATTCGTTTGAGTAATTTTGCATATTGATCAAAGAATAAGAGTTCGGATACATCTTGTTCAATGACCACAAATTCATCTCCACCTACACGATAGGAATTATCTAAGAAGATTTCTTGTAGAGCATATGATGCAGTAATAATGAGTGTATCTCCTGCGATATGTCCCATTTTATCATTGATTTCTTTAAGTCCATTTAAATCTAAGTAAATAACACCTAAAGAATGGAGTTCTTTGTTTCTATTTTGTTCTATATATTCATTAAAGTGATTGCGATTTTGTGCATAGGTTAAAGAATCTACATAACTTAAATTTTTTAGTTTTGTCTTCTCTTTTTCTCTTTCCATAGCCGTTTTAATAAAGAAACATAAAGATTCTAAGAAATCTTTTTGGTAGTAATTCTGTTTTGGATTGTCTACCGCA
>NZ_DBMEXE010000022.1:0-9113 GCF_056804935.1 Holdemanella sp.
ACAAAGGAAGGGCGAAAGAAAAACTTGACATCTAGTTTCTGTATAAAAGGGGAAAATATAATGGGACTTTTACAGGTAATCTAGTAACTGGTAGTGGTGTCTTTGCACAAATGTTGCAAGGTTTAAATATACCGATTATGGAAGCGGAATCAGAAAAATTCGTTTAGGTATTGTTTTCTTTGGCAAAATGTCATAAAATACATTTAGATTTGATTTAGGAGGATAATTATGAAACAAGTAACTGTAACTGTAGTAGATCCAGTAGGTCTTCACGCACGTCCAGCAACTGTAGCTGTTAACGCTGCTAGTAAATTTAAAAGTGAAATCAATGTAGCTTTCAAAGGACGTGAAGTAAACATGAAATCTATCATGGGAGTTATGTCTTTAGGAATTCCTACACAGTCAGAAATCACAATTAGCTGCTCAGGCGAAGATGAAGATGCTGCTGTAGCTGCAATCGAAGAAGTATTGCGTGCTCAAAAGATCATTGCTTAATTAAAGAAAGTCTCATAGTTTTATGAGACTTTTTTATTTCAAAGTTAGAAAAGAAGGAGAATAAATAATGTCTATTGTTGAAGAAAGATATTCAAAATGGTTAAACCATGAAAATTTAGCCCCTCAATACAAACCTGTTTTAGAAGCAATGGATGCAGAAGAAAAAAATGATGCATTCTATACTACAATTGAGTTTGGTACAGCAGGTATGCGTGGTCTTTTAGGTCCGGGAACAAACCGAATTAATATTCATACAATTCGTAAGGCAACTCAAGGATACGCAAATTACATTAATGAAAATAACGGTGGTGAAGCTGGTATTGCGATTGGTTATGATAACCGTCACATGTCAAAAGAGTTTGCGTTTGATTGTGCTGACTTATTAGCAAAAAACAACATTAAATCATATGTGTTTGAATCATTACGTCCAACTCCAGAATTGAGTTTTGCGGTACGTCATTTAAATTGCTTTGGTGGTATTATGATTACGGCCAGTCACAACCCAAAAGAATACAATGGATATAAATTGTATGATGATAAAGGATGTCAGTTGATTCCATGTTTAGCTAGTCAGGTTATTGATAAGGTTAACGCAATTGAAGATGAATTGGCAATTGATGCAAACTGTACAGAAGAGCAAAAGAAATTAATTACAGTTATTGGTAAAGATGTGGATGAAGAATACTACAAAAATGTATTAAGTATTCAATTGAATCCTGAAGTTAAAAAAGATATTAAAATCGTATTTTCACCAGAACATGGAACTGCTAATATTCCTGTTCAAGAAGTTTATAAACGTGCAGGATATACTTGCATTCCAGTTGTAGAGCAATGTAGTCCAGATCCTGATTTCTCTAATACACCTACACCAAACCCAGAACAAGCGGGTGCTTATGAATTGTCATTAAAATACGCAAAAGAAAATCAAGCAGACTTAATTTTAGTTTGTGACCCAGATGCTGACCGTATGGGTGTTGGAGTCTTGCACAATGGTGAATATGTTGTATTAACAGGAAACCAATCTGGTTCTGTTGAAATTGAATATATTTGTTCACAACTTCAAAAACAAGGTAAAATGCCTGAAAATCCTGTAATGTTCAATACAGTTGTTACAAGTGATCTAGGAGAAAAAGTCGCTTCTGATTATGGTGTTACAACAGAAAAAACTTTAACTGGATTCAAATTCATTGGTGAAAAAGTTGCGAAATATGAAAAAACGCACGAAAAGAACTATGTATTTGGATATGAAGAAAGCTATGGTTCATTAATTAAACCTTTTGTACGTGATAAAGATGCTCCTCAGGCTTGTTTAATGCTTGCAGAAGCTTGTGCATTCTACAAAGAACAAGGTAAAGATTTGGTTGACGTATTAGATAGCTTATATGACCGTCATGGTACATATGAAGAAAGTCAAGTTGCGTTATCATTAGCTGGTGAAGCGGGTGCTAAACGTATTAAAGAAATCTTAGCTAACTTAAGAAAAGATGCTCCAACACAAATTGGTGGTACGAAAGTTGTTCGTAGTGAAGACTATAAAGAATGTGTAATCAAAGAAGCAGATACAGTAACTGAACTTACTGGATTCACTAAATCGGATGTATTAAAATACTATCTTGAAGACGGAAGTTGGATTGCGGTACGTCCTAGTGGGACAGAACCAAAATGTAAATTCTACTATTGTATCAAGGGATCTTCAAAAGAAGATGCTCACAACAAAACAGTTCATTTCCAAAAGGCAATGGATGATTTGATTGCCAAGTAGTATTAAAGGATGTCAAAATAAAATGGCATCCTTTTTTCTGTTTATTTGAAAAAAAGGATCTAGACTTATTTGTCTAAATCCTTCAAGAATTGTTCTAAACGAACAACAGCTTCTTTGATGTGATCTATGCTATATGCATAAGAGATACGGATATATCCTTCACCACTTTGTCCAAAAGCGTTTCCTGGAACACAGGCAACTTTTTGTTTTTGTAGTAATTTTTCACAGAATGTTTCTGAATCCAGTCCTGTCGATTGAATGTTACAGAAAACATAGAATGTACCATGAGGCATATTTGTCTTTAGTCCCATACGATTGAGTCGGTTGACTAAGAAGTTTCTTCTTTTTAGATAATCATCTTTCATCATCAATACATCATCATAGCCGCTTTTAATGGCTTCGATACCTGCGTATTGAGACATAACAGGAGCTGACATGATTACATATTGGTGAATCTTATTCATAACAGAAGAAAGTTCTTTGTTGGCCATACAATAGCCTAGACGCCATCCTGTCATTGCATATGCTTTTGAAAAACCATTTACGACAATAATTTGAGATTTGATTTCGTCAAATTGGGCTAATGATGCAAAAGGCTGATCAAAGCTTAGTTCGGCATAGATTTCATCACTCACAACATATATACCGGATTCTTTGATGATATCAACAATTTTTGCGTAGTCCTCTTTTGTCATGACACCACCTGTAGGGTTGCTAGGATAATTGATAATCATAGCTTTTGTCTTTGGTGTGATGACTTTCTTTAAATCTTCTGGAAGAATTTTAAAATCATTTTCTTCTTTTAACTGTAAAGGGACAACAACACCATCACTTAGTATAACACTTGGTGCATAAGCAACGTAGTTAGGGTCTAATACAATAACTTCATCGCCTGGATTCAACAGGGCACGCATACATAAGTCAATGGCTTCACTACCACCAATTGTGACAATAACTTCATTTTCAGGATCATATGTTTGATTGTAATGTTCCTTATGGAATTTACAGATTTCTTCACGAAGCTCCAACAATCCACGATTGGCTGTATAGTGAGTGTGTCCTGTACTCATGTAGTGAATCGCATTTTCACAAATGTGCCATGGCGTAGCGAAATCGGGTTCACCAACACCTAAAGAGATAACGCCTTCCATTGTGCTTGCTAAATCAAAGAATTTACGAATTCCACTTGGTTTGATAGATGTTGCTTTTGTAGATAAACTTTTCATTATGGAGTCACAACCAATCTTGATTCTTTATCTTCCGGTTTGTCAATCATGACAATACCACTTTGCTTATATTGTTTTAAGACAAATAATGTCTTTGTGGAACGAACATCTTCAACACAGGCAATCTTATCTGAAACAAAGCGAGCCACTTCAAACATGGTTTTACCTTGTACTAAACATAAGAAATCACAATCTCCACTTAATAGATACATTGTATCTACTTCTGGATAGTTGGCAATTAATGCTGCTGTCTTGTCATAGCCTCTATTTCTTGTAGGTGTACAACTTACTTCAATATAAGCTAAAACTTTTTGATCTTTTAACGCTTTATTGTAGTTGATAATTGTGTGATAGCCACAAATAATTTTGTTTTTTTCTAAAGATTGAATCTCTGATTTTATACTTGCTTCATCTTCATTCAAAATATCCGCTAGATCTTGTGAAGTTAGACGAGCATTATTTTCTAGTAAATCTAGGATTAAACTTTGATTCATTTTTAATTCCTCCTTTTGAATATAATAGCACAATTAAGGTTATGTAAAAAGTGTGAAAATGCTTGAGAATGAACTGTAAATAGTCTAAAATATAAGTGGTTGTTAGTTGTAAAAAGTTTTACTTGTTAGAGAATTGACAAATCAACAGTAGGCTTTTATAATAACAATGGTATTTAAAGGAGGATTTACTGACATGACAGTAAAAGTTGCGATTAACGGTTTTGGACGTATCGGACGTTTGGCATTCCGTCAAATGTTTGGTGCTGAAGGCTACGAAGTAGTAGCTATCAATGACTTGACTAGCCCTAAGATGTTAGCTCACTTGTTGAAATATGATTCAACTCAAGGAACTTACGCTAAGGCTGACACAGTTGTTGCTGGTGAAAATTCAATTACAGTAGATGGAAAAGAAATCACTATCTACGCAGAAGCTGATGCTTCTAAATTACCTTGGGGTGAATTAGGAGTTGACGTAGTATTAGAATGTACAGGATTCTATACTTCAAAAGCTAAAGCAGAAGCACACATTAAAGCAGGTGCTCGTAAAGTTGTTATCTCTGCTCCAGCAGGAAATGACTTACCAACAATCGTTTACAATGTAAACCACGAAACATTGAAACCAGAAGATACAGTAATTTCTGCAGCTTCTTGTACAACAAACTGTTTAGCTCCAATGGCTAACGCTTTGAACAAATTAGCTCCAATTAAATCAGGTATCATGACTACAGTTCACGCTTACACTGGTGACCAAATGACATTAGACGGACCTCAACGTAAAGGTGATTTACGTCGTAGCCGTGCTGCTGCAGTTAACATTGTTCCTAACTCAACAGGTGCTGCAAAAGCTATCGGATTAGTTATCCCTGAATTAAACGGAAAATTAATCGGATCTGCTCAACGTGTTCCAACTCCTACAGGATCAACTACTATTTTAGTAGCTGTTGTTGACGGAGAAGTTACAGTTGACCAAATCAACGCTGCTATGAAAGCTGCTACAACTGAATCATTCGGATACACTGAAGAACAATTAGTATCTAGTGATATCGTTGGTATGCGTTACGGATCATTGTTCGATGCAACTCAAACAATGGCTCACTCATTAGGTGACGGAACTACTCACGTACAAGTTGTTTCTTGGTACGACAACGAAAACTCTTACACAAGCCAAATGGTTCGTACAATTAAGTACTTCTCAGAATTAGCTTAATAATTGTAAGACTTTTAAAGGAATCCAATAGGGTTCCTTTTTTTTGCATGCTTAACTAAAAAGTGCAAATCAAAACCTTGAAATAAATAGGTAAATCATGTATTCTAACCTTTAGAGATTGTGAGGTGTTAGCGATGGGTATTCGACATCGTTTGACGGATTCTGAGCGTGATGATTTAACAAAAGATGTAGACGATTTAGATGCTGTTTACATGGAAAAATTAAGAAAAGATGGAATTGACGAAGATTTATTAGCTCAGTTTCGTGATTTAACTTTAGAATTAGAAAAGGATAAGGAACAAAATGGATAGTAAGACAATGAATGTAATGATCATAATTGTATTGACATTAGTATTTATCTTAGTGCCAATGATTATGAAAAAAGTTGTATGGAAGAAGTTATTAGTTCAATTAAACAATGAACAATATGACGAATTCTACAAAACATTAGATACAGGAGCATGTAAATTCTCATATCAGGCATTTAACCGTGAGTATATGCGTTTAAGTGGTTATTTGGCACAAAGAAATGATGCGAAAATCGAAGAACAATTTGAATTGTTGAAAAATATGCGTATTTCAAATAAACAAAAGGCTAGTGTCGCAACTCGTGGATTTTATTATTATTTAGAAAAAGGAAAAATCAAAAAAGCAGAGGGCATGCTTTCTTATGGAAAAAGCTATATTGATGAAAAGACATTCAAGAATATGCAGATTCAATTCAGCATATTAATGAAGAAAGAAGCCAAATATATTGATGACTGTAAAGAAATTTTAAATGGTATGTGGGATGGTAAGTCCGAACTAGACAACAATAAAAAATTCCCTGTTGGAACCATTCAATATTTAATTGGGCTTCAATATTCTTATTTAAAAGATGTGGATCATATGATGGAATACTTTAATCCTGCATTAGAAAATTTAGCGGGTACACCATATGAAGAAGATATTCGTCGTATCATGACTAATTTACATGTAGGCTGACCATTTGGTTAGCTTTTTTTTTCATGTTTTGTATTGTATAATAAACAATATGAATTGGAGGACATTTTATTATGAAATTATATAATAGTTATTCTCAAACCATTGAAGAATTAAAACCAATCGAACCAGGAAAGATTTCCATGTACGTATGTGGACCAACGGTCTATAACTATCCACATATTGGAAATGCTCGTCCTATCGTTGTATTTGATACATTAAAAAAAGTATTGTCTGCACAAGGCTATGAAGTGACTTTTGCTTCAAACTATACAGATGTAGATGATAAGATCATTAAAACGGCTATTGAACAAAATGTTACTGAAAAGGAAATCACAGACAAATTTATTGTTGCCTATAACGATGTACGTAAAGGTTTACATGCAGATCTTCCAGATTATGCACCTCGCGTTACAGAAACAATGGATCGTATTATCGAATTTATTGATAAGATGGTTAAAAATGGTTCAGCTTATCAAGTGGGAGGCGATGTTTATTTCCGAGTTAATAGTGATAAAAAATATGGAGAACTGTCTCATCAAAGTATTGATGATCTAATGGTTGGTGCTCGTATTGATGAAAATGAAAAGAAGGAGAATCCATTAGATTTTACTTTATGGAAAGAGACAACGGAAGGAATTAAATGGGATTCACCTTGGTCAAAAGGACGTCCAGGATGGCATACAGAATGTGTGGTTATGATACAGGATGTATTTAAGAAAACATTGATTGATATCCATGGTGGTGGTTTAGATTTAAAATTTCCTCACCACGAAAATGAGATTGCTCAATGTGAAGTATGCAACGATACACACTTGGCAAATATCTGGGTACACAATGGTATGATCAATATCAATGGTATCAAGATGTCAAAATCATTAGGTAATGTATGGTGGGCTAAAGACTTGATCGCAAACCATGGAGGAAACTTAACTCGTTGGTTGATGATTTCTACACATTATCGCGCTCCACTAAACTTAAATGAAGAGGCATTTTCAACTTCAAAGAAAGAATTAGATAAGATTGCAGCTGCTTATAAACAGGCTTGTGTAAAATTGGCTTTATCAAATGCTAAAGAAACAACTGCATTTGATGAAACGTATACTTCATTTATTGATGCATTAAATGATGATTTAAATACACCTAATGCGATCAGTGTTGTTTATGAAGTCGTTAAAAAAATCAATCAGGCGGTTCGTCAAAGAGAAATCGATGTTGAAAATTTAGCTGTTTTAGTACATACATTAGAAAAGATGCTTTATATTTTAGGTATTGAATTTGATAAGATCACAATGAGTGAAGAAGATAAAGAAATGTATCAAAACTGGAGAAGTGCAGTTAAAGAAAAAGATTTTGAAACAGCGGATACACTTCGTGCTGCATTGATTGAAAAAGGAATTCTGTAATGGAAATTGTAACGGAAAATGCGACAAGTCTAGCATGGATTGGTGATGCCGTTATGTCTTTGGCTGTGCGCGAACACCTTCTAAGTTTAGGGTATCGCAAGGCCCATGTCCTTCAGAAGAAAAACGCTGTAATTTGTAGTGCTAAAGGGCAATCTGTTATGTTGAATACAATGATGGATGAAGATTTCTTTACCGAGGATGAGAAAACAATTCTTGCACGTGGAAGAAATGCGACGATTCATTCAAAGGCTAAAAATGCGACACACAAAACATACTTAGAAGCAACCGCATTAGAATCTATGTTGGGATATTTATATTTATATGGACATCAGGATAGACTTAAGGTTTGTCTAGATAGAATAATTGAGATAGGGGACAGTCTATGATCGTATATGGAAAAAATGTGTATTCTACACTTCAAAATGATCCGGATTCAATCGAAAAAGTATATGTACTTCAGGGATTGAAAGACGCAAAGCTTTTAAAATCGATTCAAAAATCAAATTTAAAGGTAGAATATTGTAATCGTGCAAAATTAGATAAAATTGCTAATTCGACACATCATAATGGAGTTGCGGTAAAAGCAAGTGAAATTGAAACATATAGTATTGAAGAATTAGTTAGACGAGCTAAAAAGCCTGGCTTATTAGTGGCTTTGGACGGTGTTCAAGATCCACATAATGTAGGTGCTATTTTAAGAACTTGTGATTGTACGGGTGTTGATGGTGTCATCTTGACGAAACACAATAGTTGTGGATTAACTCCAACGGTTGTTAAGGCAAGTACAGGAGCTGCTTATACTGTACCTGTTTCGATTGTGACGAATTTATCGCAGACATTAAGAAACTTGAAACAAGAAGGATATTGGGTTGTTGGTACAGATATGAAGGATGCAAGAGAATATCGTGAAGGTATGTATGATTCACCAACTGTATTGGTTATAGGATCTGAGGGTCAGGGTATTTCAAATCTTGTAAAGAAACAATGTGACTATATGGTGTATCTACCAATGGTCGGAAGTATCACTTCATTAAATGCGAGTGTTGCAGCAGCTGTCTTGATGTATGAGGTATACAACCAAAGAAATCCAATCAAATAAGTCGATTTTTTATAAAATCGGCTTTTTTAATGTCTTTTTCACATTGCCTCGTTATAATGGATTTAGGTGATAAAGATGAATATATATGAATGTATATACATGGTTCAAATGAATGATTTTACGGAAATGAAAAATTTGATTCAATACTATAGACCTATGGTGACGGACATATGGGCGGATGTTTTTGTACGAAAGACAAACACAATTCTTTGCGAAAAAGAAGAATTCTATCGTCATGCCGATTTATTGTTGTATCATTGTATATTTGAATATCGAATGGATCGTGCACTTTCGTTTTCAGGATTTTATAGGCGTTGCACTAAAAATAAGGCCTATGATATTTTGCGTCATAGCATAAGAAAGTAGTGTTACTTAAATCAAACCTGTATTAGTTTAGACCAAAGAATTCGGGAGGATACAAAACTATACTATGGTGATGTGAA
>NZ_DBMEXE010000022.1:9123-13288 GCF_056804935.1 Holdemanella sp.
ATGATGTTGTTTTAGATAAACTCATGTGGGAATATACAAAAAATCGTATCAACCGAGTTTTTGGTAAAGATTATGTACAGATCATTGACTTTCGAATGGAGGGCTATACTTTAAAAAATATAGCGGAAGAACTTGGCTTAAGTGCTTCAAAGGTAAGTTTTATGTTTGAAAAGGTAAAAAAGTGGTATACGACAATTGACAGTTGACTGGATAAAATGGTACATTTATTGAGTTAAGGAGCGTGAAGGAATTGGCAGATAAAGTTGTTTTGACGTGTACAGAGTGTTTATCAAGAAATTATACGACCCCAAAGAATAAGAAGACCAACACGCAACGTCTTGAAATTAAAAAGTATTGTCCAAAGTGTGGCAAGCATACTTTGCATAAGGAAACAAAGTGAGGAATCCATATGAGTAAAGAAAAAAAAGAAAGAACATATTCACCATCAAAAGTGTTCAAAGAATTAAAAACTGTTAAAT
This sequence comes from Holdemanella sp., assembly GCF_056804935.1. Taxonomy (NCBI): domain Bacteria; kingdom Bacillati; phylum Bacillota; class Erysipelotrichia; order Erysipelotrichales; family Erysipelotrichaceae; genus Holdemanella; species Holdemanella sp. The sequence goes on from NZ_DBMEXE010000022.1 coordinate 9,603, forward strand.
GGCCAACATTTAAAGAATTAATGTCATCAAGTGGTTTGGTAATTGTATTTACAGTATTATTTGGTTTGTATTTCTTTGTTTGTGAGGTTTTATCAAGCGGTCTAGTGAAAATGATCGTTGGCGCATAGGGAGGAAAATATGTCAGAGTTAAAAAAAGAATGGTATGTAGTAAATACATATGCAGGTCAAGAAAATCGTGTAAAAGAAAACTTGGAACGTCGTGTAAAAACTATGGGTCTTGAAGATTCTTTGTTCCAGATCGTCGTTGCTGAAGAAAAAGAAATTGAATATAAAAATGGTAAACCAGTAGAAAAAACACACAATCTATTCTCTGGTTATTTATTAGTACAAATGATCATGACAGATGAAGCTTGGTATGTTGTACGTAACACTCCAGGTGTAACTGGATTTATTGGATCAAGTGGAAAGGGTGCTAAACCATTCCCAGTAGCTCAAGAAGAAGTTGATGCTGTTTTACGTCGTCTAGGACGTCAGGATGTAAATGTTCAAGTTGATTTTGAAGTGGGAGACCGTGTAGAAATCACAAATGGAGCTTTCAAAAACTCCGAAGGTGTTATTGAAGCTATGGACGAAGAAAAGAAAGAAGCTACAGTTCTATTAATCTTATTTGGTCGTGAAACACCAACAGAAATTCCATATATGGATCTAAAGAAAGTCGACTAAGACTTTCTTTTTTTAGGTGAATTATGAAAACTTTAGTATTTGACTTAGATGGCACAATGTATCGTGGGACGCAGATTATTGAAAGTGCTCATCAATTTTTAGATTATTGTATCCAAAAGGATATTCCATTTATTTTTTTGACAAACAACTCGATGCGTACCCCACAAGAAAATGTAAAGCATATGGAAGAGATGGGATATACAAATATTAAGCCAGAGATGTTTTATAATAGTGCTATGGCAGCTAGCCAATATGTTAAGAAACATTATGAAGGGAATAAAGCTTATTACATTGGAAAACAAGGCATGAAAGATGCATTGAATCAAGAAGGCTTTATTATTGATGATGAAAATCCAGATTTTGTCTTTATAGGATTGGATAAAGATGCCACATATGCATCTTACTCAAAAGCTCTATCTTTGATTTTAAATGGAGCCAAAATTATTGGTACAAATAATGATCGTATTTTAGCAAAACCAGGTGGATTTGAAGTTGGTAATGGCAGTGTCGTAGATATGTTTGAATATGCAGCCAATCAAAAATCCCCTCGTATTGGTAAGCCAAATCGAGCGATTCTTGATTTGTGTTTAGAATATTTTGGCTTAAAAGAAGATGAAATTGTATTAATTGGTGATAATCTAGAAACGGATATTAAACTTGGGTATGAACAAAATATTGAAACGGTGCTTGTACAGACGGGGGTTCACAACAAGGAAGATATTGAACGACTAAAAATTTATCCAACTCATGTAGTGAATACGTTGATGGATTTAGTAGACTATAATTTTGACTAGTATTTTTATTGAATTATTGGTATAATCGAAATATCGTAGAAGGTGTGATGAAAAAATGAAAGATATATTAAACGTGGTTTTAATGACATTATCTGGTGTTATTATTATATTGACATTATTACAAAGTGGTAAATCAGACGGGTTGTCTGCTGCCTTTACAGGAAGTGGAGATTTGAACTTGTTTGCGGTACAAAAAGAAAGAGGTCCTGAAAAAGTTATCTCTCGTTTAACTTTGTTTTGTGGAATTTTGTTCTTTGCGATTGTGATCGCATTGCAGATTGTGTAATTAAAAGACCGTTAAGGTCTTTTTTCTGTTTTAAAGGAGGAAAAAATGAAAGAAAAGATCATTCAATATCTAGAAGAAAAAAAAGAATGTAAAATACGCGATTTAGAAAAAATAGTAAGACCTAAATCAAGTAAAGAATTTACAGAAATGGTGAAGTCTTTAAATGAATTAGAAGATGAAAAATTGATTTATAACGATCATACAAGCCTATATTTGATTGATGATATACATTTTATGGCTGGAAGTGCAAAAGATATTTCCAGATATGAAATTGCCGTCTTTAATGAAAATAATAAGGTGTATGTTCCGAAAAATAAAAAGATGAAGATCTTTGATAAAGATGAAGTTTTAGTGCGCTTAAAGCCAGAACCTTCTTTGATCAAAGTGTTTAATCATGGATTGACAAATATTACAGGCGTTATGATTGTTAAAAAGAAGAAAACATTCTTCTATAGCGATTTAGATTTACACTGTTCAATTCGTGTAGTCAATGAAAAAGAATTTAGTTTTAAAAAACGTACAAAAGTTGTATGCCAAATTGTGAAGTATGCAGATCCTCTAGAAGTAAGGATCATCCAGGTCTTAGGACATCCAGACGATGCAGGCGTAGATATTAGTGCTATGCTTACAAGCAACCAGGTTCGTCAGGTATTTAATGGGAAAATTGTAAAAGAGTGTAAAAGAATCCCGGCAAAAGTACAAAAGGATGAACTTGAAAATCGTAAAGATTTAAGAAATCTATTAACTGTCACAATTGATGGGGATGACGCCAAGGATTTTGATGATGCGATTTCGATTGTGAAAAATGAAAAGGGATATTTATTGTATGTACATATTGCCGATGTTTCACATTATGTAAAAGAAAACAGTGCCCTTGATCAAGAAGCCTATTTACGAGGAAATTCTATATATGTTTGTGATCGAGTTGTGCCTATGCTTCCATTTGATTTGAGTAACGGTATTTGTTCATTAAATCCAAATGTAGATCGACTTACAATTACTTGTGCTATGCAAGTGGATGAGAGGGGAAATCTATTAACATATAATGTCTTCCCGAGTGTGATTCATTCCGATAAGCGCTGTACATATAAAAAGGTAAACGCATGTTTAGCTGGAGATGAAACTATATTAGAAGAGTATGCAGAAGTTAAAGATTTATTGTTTACTTTAGAGCCTTTGGCTAAATTATTAAAGAAACAGTCACACAATCGTGGATGTATTGATTTTAATACCAAAGAAGCAAAGATCATTATGGATAAAAATGGCTATCCTGTAGATGTAACAGTTTTAGAGCGCGGTTTTGCCGAACAAATGATTGAAGAATGTATGATCTTAGCCAATGTTTGTGTGGCTCACCATATGCATGTGAATAAAATTCCAAGCATGTATCGTGTGCATGAAAATCCAGACCCTAAAAAAGTTGCGACAATCTGTACCGTTGCGAATTCTTTACGTATTCCATTTGATTTCTATCCAGATGAAGTAAATGCTAGCCAAATCCAAAAATTCTTAGAATCGATTCAAGATGAAAATGCATATGAAGTCTTGTCTATGGTAGCTTTGCGTTCTATGCAAAAGGCGCGTTATGATGCGCATTGTTTAGGACATTTTGGCTTGGCGCTTGAAGAGTATTGTCATTTCACAAGTCCAATTCGTCGTTATTCAGACTTAGTTGTACACCGCATGCTGCATGCGTATTGTTTTAATGAACAAAAGCGTACACCATCAAATGATGAAAAGAAAATCGAAAAACAGGCTTTCCATATTTCTGAAAAAGAAAGAGATGCGATTATGATGGAAAGAATGGTGAATGACTATAAGAAGGCGCAGTTCATGGAAAAAAGAATTGGTCAAGTTTTTGAAGGAACAATTGTTGGTGTGATGAGTTTTGGTTTCTTTGTGGAAATGGATAATACAGTGGA
>NZ_DBMEXE010000023.1:0-12712 GCF_056804935.1 Holdemanella sp.
ATTTAAATAGTCAAGCTGTAACACATGACGATACTCTTCCTTCTTATTCTCTTCAAACAATTCATTTAGAATTTGCTCAACTGCACCCGAGTAGATACCATCTTCTGCTAAGAAAAAGGAATAGCTAGCCCGTAAAGTAAAATATGCATCGATTTTAGCATCACAATAAATACAATCCGAAAAATTATACCCTTTATCTTTTAATTGTTGTATAACACGAAGAATCAAATCACGTTTTTCTGTAGCCTCATTGATTTTCGCCTGGTTTTTATCAATATACATATTTTTATCTGCCTGACAAAACAATTCGCGCATTGTTAATTTTGAAAAATCATTTGAATACGCAAAACCAGCCGCATAACTTAATGGAATTTCTGAACATTTAGCACATTCTTTTTTGATATTTTCTAAATTTCTTTTTACATCTTCCTTTGTCACATTTTTAAAGAAGGCAATGAATTCATCACCGCCACAGCGACCTACAAATTGATTTTCATCCACACCGTTACGAAGACTTTTCGCAAACAAATTGATGTATAAATCCCCTCTTTCGTGTCCTTGTTGATTGTTGATGATTCTAAGATTATTTAAATCAAACACACAGATTGCCATATTTTGTTCAGCTTCTAAAGTTAAAATCTCTTCACACTTATTTTTATTTGGCAATCCTGTAGCTTCATCTAAATATATTTTACTTTTTAATTCTCGATTCGCCTTCGCATAATGGAAAGCTTTAAAAAGTTCATACAAAATCATAAAGATGAGAATTACAATATCAATGATTGTCAACGCTTCAAATTGTCCTAAACGTGTTGCGATTCTTTGTGCATATGTTTCTGCAAGCCCTGTGGCCACATCACATAGAGAAAAGAAAGTTTCACTCTTTTGAATAATATTCGTATTCTCATATCCAACTTGTCGAACAAGATCAATCTCTTGTTTTAAAGTATCAAAATACGCATCTAATTCTTCCATTTTAGCTTGAAAAGCCTTGTCATCTAACGAAACCAAATCTAATTCTTCACTGCCAAAACGAAGTCCTTCAATATATCCATCCACATCCGCAATCATTTCATCTTGCGGCATTCCTGCATCTTCCAATTTAATAATTCGCTGTGTTTTTCCACGTACCAATCCTGCATAATTGACAACGCGAGCCGTTCCTTGAATTCGAGATACCATTAAAATGATGATTAAAATCAGCACAATCAAAGCACTGGTTAAAACCGTCATTAAAAAGCGTATCATTTTTGAAATATGTCTTTTTCGTTTATCTTTCATACAATTATTCCTTATATATTTATTGTATTAAGAAAATGAAATTATCACAAGAAAATAATAAAAGGATAAATCACAAACGATTCATCCTCTTATTGATCCATACCATGATCCAAATACCTGCGCCAATACATACTAAAGCTAAGCCAATCAGCAGTAAGGCAGTACCATCATGCATCGCACCATCATACCCTACATATGCGTTTATTTTCCCCTTTAAAAGCAAGAAAACAGTTCCTGCAATCAAAAATAAATTCGCAACAAATGCAGGTGTAAAGACACGATCCTTTTGATCCATAATAACATCCCCTTATTGTTACCGATGTATTATATCATTTCATTCCTTTATTAAACCTTAAATTTCTCTTAACTTTCTTAGCATTTGATTGTACAATAGATAAGAATAAAAGAAGGAAGGATTCTTATGCAAAACATTGATGAATTAGTTGATTTACACGAATGCCCTCTATGTGAAGGTGGTTCGATTCTAGAAGAAGAAGGAAACGGATTCTATGCACAATGCATGGATTGTGGCTGCTATACAGTTCATGTTGATTATAAAAACGAAGAAGATCGTTTAGAAGCTGCTAAAAGAGCCGCTGAATTATTTAATACAGGTAAAGTATTAAAATCAAATCCTGGTGAATAAGAAAATGAGTGGAAATTCCACTCAATTTTTTTATTTAACTGAATTTTGATCTAACCACTTGCCTCGAACCATACGAATCAAGAATATAATACCCCTAAATACCAGTTCGAAAGTCATTGTGGCCCATACACCAATAACGCCATATCGTTTTGTGAAAATAATAATTGGTAAAACACGCATTCCCCACATGCTCAACGCATTTAGAACAAAAGGACATTTACTATCTCCGGCCCCACGTAATGCCCCCATTACTACAATACTAATCGCAAATAATGGTTCAGAAAAAGAAACAATCCTTAAGCACTCACTAGCTCCATCAATAACTTCTTGACTATTCGTTAGTGTTGTAGCCAAAAATGGTGCAAACACAAACATGATAACGCTCATAAATATCACTAGAGCAAAAGATAATAAGGTTGTTAAATACGCAAATCGTTTTGCCATATCCTTTCGATTGGCCCCAATACTTTGTCCAACCAATGTAGTTGCAGCACCACCAATTCCATAAGCTGGCAAATAACATAATCCTTCTGCTGAAACAGCCACATAATTAATAGCCACACTGATTGCACCCATCCCTGAAACGACACCCGTCATCACAACTTGAGCTAAAGATAGTGTCACTCTTTCAAGGCCTGCTGGAATTGAAAGATTCACTACATTCTTCAAGATATCTTTATCAAATTTCCACGATTCATCACCTAGAAGTCGTAATGATTTTTCCTTTTTGACTACAATATACATTAAGATAAAGCCTACAACCAATTGCGCCATTCCCGTTCCTAGTGCAGCTCCGGCAACGCCTAAATTTAGTATATAAATAAAGAAATAGTTAAAAATAACATCGAATACACACATTGAAATATTCATAAGACTTGGAAGCACGGCATTCCCTGAACATCTTAACATTCCTGAATGTAACATCGCCATCATATTAAATGGAATAAAAGCACCTACTATAGCCAAATATAAAGTGGCATCTCTACAAATTGATGGGTCTGCTCCCAATAATTTTGGCAAATAAAAACTGAATGCTACCACAACCAATGCCATACATAAACCAAAGATGATATTAAAGAGAATCGACTGACATACTACCTGTCTAGCCAATTTATTTTTACCAGCCCCTAAATATTGAGCTACCTGCACTGAAAAACCTAATACCGCAGCTGTACAAATTCCTCCAAAAAGCCATGTTGTACTGGCAACAACACCAATGGCTGCCGTAGCCTTATAACCTAGTGATCCAACCATAGCTGTATCAATATAACTCATGGCCGTTCCAACTAATTGTTCTAATATTGCAGGTACAGATAATAAAATGACGATTTTTAATTGATCTTTGAATTCTATTTTTTTATTTTCGCGCATCTGCGCCGTTATTTCCATCATGTTCATAAGATGATTATACAAAGAAAAAAGATGTATGTCACCATACACCTTTTAATCTTCTACCTCTTCACGCCACATTTTAGCTCCTAAATGAGCTAACTTTCCGTCCAAGTTATCATAACCACGATCAATGTGATAAATATCATGGATTTCTGTCACACCATCAGCCATTAAAGCTGCGATGACAAGTCCAGCACCACAACGAAGATCTGTTGCAATTACTTTAGAACCATGTAACTTTGTCTTTCCGTTGATAAACGCACTTGGTGTGTGTACATCAATGTCAGCACCCATCTTATTTAACTCTGCACAATGTTTGAAACGTTCTGTATAAATTGTTTCCGTTACTACAGATTGACCTTCACATTGTGTTAATAATACAGTAAATGGTTGTTGAACATCTGTGGCAAAACCTGGATATGGTTTTGTCAAGATTTCTGTACGTTTCAAAGGTTTATCTGTTTTAAATACATGAATAAAATCCGAACCAACTTCCATATTGATTCCCACTTCTTGAAGTTTCATAACAATGGCTTCCAGGTGTTGAGGAATAATATTTTCGATGCGCATGTCGTTGGCCATAGCGGCTGCCATAATCACATAAGTTGCTGCTTCAATACGATCTGGAATGATTTCATGAATACAGCCCTTTAAATATTCAACACCATCAATCACAAGAGTACTTGTCCCCATACCATGAATTCTAGCACCCATTTTATTTAATAATGTTGCGATATCAATAATTTCAGGCTCACGTGCGGCATTTTCAATAACCGTTCTACCTTTTGCGTAAACAGCTGCCATCATAATGTTGATTGTAGCTCCTACACTCGAAATATCTAAGAAAATATTTGTTCCTTTTAATTCTTTCGCATCCAATATATAACATCCATTTTCATATTGAATATTTGCACCCAAAGCCTCAAACCCTTTTAAGTGCAAATCAATAGGTCTTGGACCTAAGTAACATCCACCAGGCATCTTAATTTCTGCATGCCCAAATTTTCCTAACAAAGCTCCCATAAAATAGTAGCTTGCTCTTAATTTAGAAACAGCTTTAGATACCATAGGAATATTTTCCATATGAGTAGGATCTATATATAATGTTTCTTCATCTCGTTTTTCAACATAAACACCAAGTTCATTTAATAAAACGATCAAAGACTGTACATCTGAAATATTAGGTACACCATAAATTGTAACCGGCTCATTTCCTAAAACACATGCTGGAATTAAAGCCACAGTCGCATTCTTTGAACCACTAATACGTACTGTTCCATTTAAATCATGTCCACCTTCAATTTTAATGACTTTTTCCATTCATTTTCCCCCATTTCAAGGTAATGCCTATCTATTATAGCCTATTCAATCCGGATAATCTAGAAAAATATTGTAAATTCCAAAAGCCATCTATTTTAAATGTTTTTCCATCCAATTTGTGATTTCATTTAAACGACGCAAACGATGTTGAGGAAGTCCCGTACGTGATAAATCATGATTTTCACCATGGAACAAGCACATGCGAGCTTCAATATTCTGATCTAATAAAGCATTCAACATTTGTAGGCCTTCACAAAGTGGACAACGATAATCCTCATCAGAGTGAATAAACAATGTTGGTGTTTTCACATTACGTGCATATTTCAATGGTGAATGCCACCACAATTTTTCTGGATTTTCATCATATGTAGCAGATTGTTGATCTTGTGCAAAGTATGGCCCAATATCACTTGTCTGAGAGAATGAGATCCAGTTGGCAATACTTCTTTGACTAGCAGCACACGCAAAACGATCCGTATGACCAATGATCCAGTTTGTCATAAATCCACCATAGCTTCCACCAGTTACACCAACTCTGCTTGAATCAATTTGAGGATATGTTTCTAAGACTGTATCTGTAAACTGCATCAATTCATCATAATCAATCGTTCCATATTTTCCACGAATGTCCATAAACTCGTTGCCACGTCCATCTGAACCATGAATATTACAGAAGAATACAAAGTATCCCTTACTTGCCCACACTTGCATTTCATGATAGAACACTTTTCCATATACTGTTTTAGGCCCACCATGAATATCTAAAATAGCCGGATATTTTTTTGTTTCATCATAATCTTTAGGCAATAATACCCATCCTGTTAAATCTTCACCAAAATTAACTTCTACAGGATCTGCCACATATGTATCTTCCATTTTATTAAAATCAGATAATTGAACGGCTTTACCATCTACAACTTTATACAATTGTTGAAGACTTGCCACATCAGCTCCAATAAAATATAATGTGTCATCTTCAAATGCGAAAGATTGAATTGTTCCTGACCATTCAAATACAAGTTCAATGTTTCCATTTTCTAATTTATACAAATTATTGTGATCATAGATCGTAGAAACAAAATATAACGCATCTTTATTTACTAGAGTCGCATTACCTGCAACTAAAGCACAATCTGTACCTACACTGTTTCCAACACATTCTTGCCAATCAGCAATTAAATTAAAGTCTTGATCAAAGAATTTTGGATTCTCATTCAAACCATATTTTTCATGTGTGCTTGCGATAAGAACCAATTTACCATCCATAAAATCAAAACTTTGGATACTTCTTTCCTTAGCATCTACAACTGTACTTACAGAGCCATCATATTTATAAAGATTTTCATATAAAGCTTGTTTTCTTGTCCAATTTTGTCCTGTATAATACAAAGCACCATCATGAATCTTTGCGTTTGACACATCAAAAGTACCTTCTGTAACGCAAACAAGTTCTTTTGTGTCTAAATTATATGTATATAAATGCGTACGATGTTTATTGGTGATTCCCTGACCATTCATATAGAAAGGAATCTCATCAAACACTTCATAATCACTTTCTTCTTCAACAAGTTTTTCTTTAGTCATCAAAACCAAAGTATTCTCGTTTAAATATCCCAAAACATTCATTCCTGGTTTATCAAAGCGAGCAATTTCTTTGGCTTCTCCACCATTCAATGCCAAACGATATAAAGATGTAGATTTTTCAATATTCTTACGATTTCCACAGAATAGAACCGAATTTTCATTTTCAATATAAAACCCTGCTTCTTTTCCAAAAGAAGTTAAATCATATACTTTATCGTCCTTTACGCATTTTAAAGTATATTCATAAGCATTGTCTTTTTCAGCTGCTACTCCATCAACAAAAACTTTTACTCCATCTTTCACTTTTAAATTTCCATAAAAGTGATAAGACAATAAATCATTAATTTCAACTGACTTCATATATTTCCCCTCCAAATTATGCAAAAAGCAGGCTTAAAGCCTGCTTTATTTAAAAACTTTAATTATTCAGCTTTTCCAGCAGAACCAAAGAAGTTTTCCATCATTTCTTTACATAATGCTGTGATTGCATCAGCACCTGGTTTTAATAATTTACGTGGATCGTATCCTTTTCCTTCTTGGTCTTTTCCAGCTTCGATGTATTTACGAGTTGCTTCAGCAAATACTAACTGACATTCAGTATTAACGTTAACTTTAGAAACACCTAATGTGATAGCTTTTTGAACTTGTTCACGAGGGATTCCTGAACCACCGTGTAATACTAATGGTTTTCCGTTTGTTACGTTTTGGATTTCTTCTAAACGATCAAAGTTTAATCCAGCCCAGTTTGCAGGATATTTACCGTGGATATTTCCGATACCAGCTGCTAAGAAGTCTACACCTAAGTCAGCGATAGTTTTACATTCTTGAGGGTCAGCTAATTCACCAGCAGATATGACACCGTCTTCTTCTCCACCGATTCCACCAACTTCACATTCAATTGATAATCCTTTTGAGTGTGCTAAGGCGATCATTTCTTTTGATTTTTCTAAGTTTTCTTCAAATGCATAGTGAGAACCATCGAACATTACAGAAGTAAATCCTGCTTCGATAGCAGCTTTTGCACCTTCATATGAACCGTGGTCCAAGTGTAAAGCTACAGGAACTGTAATTCCCATTGCATCGTGGATTTCTTTTACCATAGCAGCAACTGTTTTGAAACCACACATGTATTTAGCAGCACCTTCAGATACTCCTAACATAACTGGTGATTTAGCTTCTTCAGCAGCAGCTAAGATAGCTTTTGTCCATTCCAAGTTATTGATGTTGAAAGCACCAATCGCATAGTGCCCTTCGTGAGCTTTGTTGATCATTTCAGTAGCAGATACTAACATTACTCTATTCCTCCTTTAAACATTTCTGTCATAACTATTCTACTCCATAACGCCTAATTTGAAAAGTGAAATTATTAACTAACGACGTGATTTTCCGGATAATTCAACTGGTTTGGACAAAGTACGAATTCTTTCTAGAATTCTTAGACTCGCAATTGTATTATTCGGTTTATTCACAAGACGATACTGCTGTTCTAGTTCTTCCATTGAATAATTTGATGTAAAGTATGTTTTCATTCCTTTATTCATACGCTCATCTAAAACAGGAAGTAAGATTTCATCTCGCGTCCATTGCGTAATACTTTCAGCTCCAATATCATCTAAAACCAAAACATCACTGTAGCGTAAATGGTTCATCACCCTTTGACGATATTCATTATCTGTCATAAACTGTTTCAATTCCTGAATCAATAATGGAACCTGTACAAAAGAAACACTCTTATTATTTTTGGCATAGTAATTACAGATTCCCTTCATTAAATAAGACTTTCCAGTCCCTGGATTTCCATATAAATACACGCCTTGATTTAGTGGTATACTACTCACACTTTGGGTATAAGCTGCCATATAATCTTTTTCTTTGGCAGCACTTAAAAAGCAGGCATCATTTAAATCGATTAAATAATCATTTAAAGACATATGAGAGAAGCGAAATTTACTTTGATGAGCCAATTGCTGATCTCGTTTTTGTTCATACTGACAAGAAGCATAATATTCATTCAAGAAACCAGAATCGTCAATTTTTAATTTTGTAGCCTTACCACGAATCTTCTGTACACAATAATCCAATCCTTTACAGTTTCTACATGCGCTCACACTCTTGATCCACTGCAACAAAGCGCCACTATTTTCTTCTACAAAAGATGCATCTAAATGATTCTGCTCAAGAAATATTTGAATCCATTTATTCTCTTTTAAACGAGCAATATTCTTTTGTCTTTCCATCATTTGCTCTTCTGAAAGTTTAATATTTAAATTCACTACAACTTACCTTCTTTCAACATCTTTTGAAGTTCTAACATCTCCTGTTGGATTTGCGTATCTGATTTTTCTTCCTTTTGCGTATAGAACTTCTCATCAAGTACAACCTTTTCTTCTTTTTTCTCTCTTTTATTTTCTGTTGGCGCTTGGTTGATAATTTCCAATGCTTTCTTCCTAGAATCCACGCCCAGGCGAACCCAGCTTGCCGCAACTTTTTCAACGTAATTTCTAGAAAATTGTTGATGTGTTTGCTGCAAAGTATATTCAATCAAAGTATTCACAACTTCAACTGAAAGCTGGAATTGTGTGCATAAACGTTCAATCAATGCCTGATCCGATTTCACAACAGGAATACCATTTTGTTTATTCTGCAAAAATTTAACAGGTGGCATCTGATATGGATCTTTACTTGTTTCCATAACCTTACGATTACGCATAACCATCTCTTTTAATTTGTCCAAATCAAATACATGTGTTGAAGGATTAATACTTCTTTGCACATATCTACGCATATCTTTGGCATCAATTCCATATATTTGTGCCATCTGTGCAATACGATCTAAATTTTCATTAGTTCGATAACGTACCGGAAAAACCCGATCCATCCCTTTGAAGAGTGTCGCAAAATCAAAATCATATTTTTGTTTGATTGTCGGTTTCACCTTTTCGTACGCAATCTCTTTAGATTCGTTCCACGAATCTAAAATTGAAACATCCAAAGGACTTTCTACTTTGGTATATACTGAAGAAATCGTCTTATCTTTATGAAGCATTGCCTTTATTTTATCAAAACACTTTGATCCTACACTTGCCAAATACAATCTTGAATACGTATCGTGACATAAAAATTTATCTGGTAATAATGGAGCATACAATAAAATCAACATGTCATCTTCATGAACATAGGTTTCAATTAAATGATATTGCTCTAAATAATTTCGTGCCTTATCAAATTGTGAAGCATTTATATTCAACAGTAAATATACGTCTTCTAATTCAACAGAATTTTGAATAGAACCTAAAAATTCATATAGACAAATTGAACTTTTACCCATCAAAGGACCATACAACAAATGCAAAGATTGTCTTTGTTCAACAGATAAATGTTCTATGCAACGCACTTCAATCGCCATGTACCTTCTCCTCTTTTAATGCTTCTTCTATTTGTTTATGCAGCTGTTCTACCGTACCATTATTTTGCAGTACAATATCACTTTTTGCCATCTTCTCTTCCGGATTCATCTGTGATACAAGTCTTGCCAAAGCTTGTTCCCTAGTAAAATTGCGATAGGTTTGTAGGCGCGATAAGGCTACATCTAAATCAGCCACAACGCACCATATTGAGTCAAAATGATCTTGTGCAGAAATCTCAAATAAAATTGGCATTTCCACAAAGACAATCGAACTCTCTTGTTCATAAATCCATTTATGCATCTGTTCAAAAATCAAAGGATGCAAGATGGCTTCCACTTGTTTTCTATGTTCTGCCTTAGAAAACATATATGAAGCTAAACTTTCCTTAATGATTTGTCCATTTGAATCCAATTCAACAATGCGCAAATCATTTAATTTCTGATAACCCAAATTTCCCTTTTTTAATAAATCCGCATTGACCTGATCACAATCTAAAACAGGATATTTTTTTCTTAAATATCGAGAAATCTCACTCTTTCCTGAACCCATAGATCCAGTGATTCCTATTACTTTCTTTTTTGACAATTTGGACATAGATAAGTCCCCCTTTGTGATACAGTTAATTTTTTAATAGCATGATGACACACTTTACATTGTGTTTGATCATGTACATTCAAATAGAGTTGAAAACGTCCCGTTACCCCTAAACTTGAGGTATAAGAACGGATGGTTGTTCCACCAAAACGTGTAGCTCCCTGCAAGATTCGCTTTGTCTGAAAAACTATTTTCTCACAATCTTTCTTTGAAAGCTTTGAGGCACGGCTTCTAGGATCTAATCCTGAGGCAAAACATATCTCATCCGCATAAATATTTCCAACACCTGCCATAATCGATTGATCTAACAGGCAGGATTTCAAATTTCGTTTTAACGAATGAACACAGGTATAGAAATACATTCCATTCACTCTTTCATCCATATAATCATATCCAACATTTTTAAAACAAGGATATGCATGAATATCTTCTTTTTTAGGATACAAATACATTCTTCCAAATTTTCTTGTATCATGATACGACATATAGGTTCCACTATTTAATTTAAATACTATATGAATATGTTTATTCTCACAAAGCATATTATAAAGATAAAATTTACCTTCCATTCTTAAGTGAACAACTAGATCATAGTCATCCAGACCAAAAATCAAATATTTTCCAAGTCGATTAAACGAATGGAATGTTTGCCCAATTAATTGATTTTTAAAAGTTTCTACTTCTACATTATCAATAATCTTAGGATAATATATCAATACATCTTCAATTGAAACATCTTTAATTTGTGTTTCCAACGTACTTAATACGGTTTGTACTTCTGGTGCTTCCGGCATTATTTTGCCTCATACCATGACTTTCCAACACTAATACTTGCCTTTAATGGAACCTTTAATTCCATTGCACTTTCCATTGTTTCTTTGACAAGTTTTTGCATCAAGTCCAATTCTTCATCTGGCACTAAGAAAATCAATTCATCATGGATTTGAAGAAGCATTTTTGATTTTACATCGGCATCCTTTAAAGCTTGATCCATTTTCAACATCGCAATCTTGATCAAATCGGCTGCACTACCTTGAATTGGTGCATTCATGGCAGCTCGCTTACCGAATTCTCGTGTCATAAAATTCTTATCGTTGATTTCAGGAATCTCTCTTCTTCTGTGGAATAATGTTTCGACATATCCATGTTCCTTACAGAAATCAATCAATTGATTCATATATTCGTGAATCTGAGGATAACTTTCAAAGTACATCTTCATAAATTCACCCGCTTCTTTTCGTGTGATATTTAATTGTGAAGATAAACCAAATTCAGTTTGTCCATATACAATACCAAAGTTAACTGTCTTGGCAATTCTTCTTTTATGTTCATCTACCTCTTCTGGTGAACAACTAAAAATTAAAGTTGCCGTTTTTGTATGAATATCCAAACCTTCATTAAACGCTTTTATCATGTGATCCTCATTGGCCATATGTGCCAACATTCTTAATTCAATCTGCGAATAATCAGCAGACAATAAGTGATAGCCATCTTCGGCGACAAACGCCTTACGAATTTCTTTACCTAACTCATCCCGAATACTAATATTTTGTAAGTTTGGTTCACTACTTGAAAGTCTTCCAGTTTGTGTCATTGTCTGATTAAAAGAAGTATGAATCTTTTGATCCGAACGAATATGTTTTTTCAAACCATCAATATATGTACTGGATACCTTCGCAATTTTTCGATACTCAAGAATATCATCAATGATTGGATGTTTTCCACGAAGCTTCTCTAATACATCTGCAGATGTTGAACGTTTTTTTCCACCTGAACTTAAGTTCAACTCGTCAAATAAGACATTCGCCAATTGTTTTGGTGAATTGATATTAAAAATCATACCTGCATGTGAGTAGATTTTTTGAGCAAGAGCATCCAATTTCTCATTTAATAAAGCTCCATACTCATCTAAAAAACTTTCTTGAATCGAAATACCTTCTTGTTCCATTGAAAACAAGACATGTGTTAATGGCATTTCAATATCTTCATATAAAGACAATACATTTTCTTCTTTTAAAGAAGCACGAAGCTTATCCTTTTTTTCATATAGTTGCTGAGTCAAACTATGATAGATTGCCTTTTCTCTTTCCAAACTATAAGCAGGCTCCTCTTTTGTCTTCTTAGATACATCATGGAAAGATTCTGGAAGGTGAATTTGAAGTGCTTCTAAGACTGCATCACTATCTGTTGCGGTAGAATTCAATAAGAATCCAGCAATATGCAAGTCATTACTAAAAGTATTCCATTTAAATCCATAGCGATCTAATAGATGCATCATTTCCTTTGTATCCCATGTACTCACTTCTTTTGTTTCTAACAATGTTTTAAAGTTTGTATCCTCTAATGCATGTTCTACTGAAATATAATAAACAGTTTTATCTTTTGGAATCATAAAACCATACAATTTTTGATCTAAATAAGGCTCTTGAGTACATACTGGCATAACCATAACGTCATCCATATTTTCAAATTCAAAATGGTCCACTTC
>NZ_DBMEXE010000024.1:0-8816 GCF_056804935.1 Holdemanella sp.
TTAGTAAATTCATAAATTTAAGTTTTCTTAACCTAATACGGAAACCCTACAATAATTTAAAGCCGGTATTTTCACATAACCCTACACTATTTTAGAGCGCCATTATTTCTCATATTTATCTTTCTTACAAAAGCTTTTAAAAGGACATCTTTCACATTCTGGATTTCTTGAATGACAAAGATAACGCCCAAAAAATATAAAGTCATGATGACCTTGATTCCATCTTGAACGATCGATCTTTCGTTTTAGTTTTTCCTCAACCTTTTCAACCGAATCATTATATTTAGCTAAACCCAAACGCTTACTGACACGATTGACATGGGTATCTACCGCAAAGCTAGGAATATCAAAAGCTACACTACGAACGACATTCGCTGTCTTTCTTCCAACACCTGCTAAAGACATTAAATCCTTATATGTATAGGGTACTTGTCCATGATATCTTTCAACTAGATCTTTACTTAAATTCGAAATCGAACGAGCCTTATTGCGATACAAACCAATTCTTTTAATGTATGGCTCTAATTCAGAAACTGTAGCCTCTGCCATCGTTTCTGCCGTAGGATACGCCTTAAATAATGCTGGCGTTACCTTGTTGACCATCGCATCCGTTGTCTGTGCACTTAATACGACCGCAACAATCAATTGAAATGGGGATTCATGATACAATTCGCACTTGGCATCCGGAAAAATCTTCTCCATTTCATCCAAAATTTCATTCGCATTCATCGCTTGCCATTCTCCAAATCTTCAGTCGATAAACCTTTTTGTTGCCAATTCTGAAGAATTCTTTCAATATAATTTAAATCGCAAACTTCATTACATACCGCTTCATTCAATGCACAAATCACACGACGTTCATCATACATACTGGCCATATCAATAATTCTTTGCATTTCCGTTGAAGACAATGGACGTGCAAACTCCATTTCAAACTGCTCTAATAAAGAACGATCAATGGAAGTATCACTGGCTTTAGAAAGTTCAAAGATACCTTCAATATTAAAAATCAAAGATCCATCCGCATAGTCTAAAGTCAAATACCCTTTATCCGATAATTCCGTAAAAATATCTTCCACTTCATCCACACTGATTTTTAATTTTTCACTAATCAATTCATGATCAATTGAAATATGCTGCTGGTTGAAAAAATCAATCAACAATACGACCAATATTTCTTTGGGTTCTAAAACCAAATCTTGTAGATGATCAATGATCCAAGTTCTACGATCTACATAAGGTGCATTAAAATCAAAATCAGCCATTATCGTATCTCCCTTTCATAAACACGTTCAAAACTATCATAATCCAATAAAATCAATTTATTCGATCCGCGAATCTCATATACCGGATTGTTGTAGCCATATCCAAGTGCAATCGAATCACACTTGATGTTATAGTTCTTTTTCGCAATGCGTTTTGCCTTTTTATAATTCAAAGTTTCAATATCTCTTGAAGTAATCAATTCAGACTTCGCATTGTACCAATACAAAGTCGTATCATCATAGCCCTGATATGTTATGTAATTAAAGACATGCTCACTCAAGCCTTGGATATTCTTATTTTGTTTAATTATTTTTTCAATTCTTTGCGCATAAATCTGTTCCTTAACACGATTCGGTCCACTAATAAACTCAGACCAAATCAAAAGTAATACAAGAACAAGAATGATGACCAATGCCATTGTCGTTGTTGTTCCATGCTGTCTTTTACGCTTATGCTTTAGTCCCATTCTTACCCCTCCTTTTTACTATATACGCATCAACCAATTTTCAATCAATTTAGCCGATTGCGCACTTGCTTTAGAAACATAGGTTGAAAATTCCATTGGATTTTCATTATGATGCACAACATCACTAAGTGAACGCACAATCACAAATGGAATATTAAATTGTGTGGCAACAGCACCAATCGCTCCTGCCTCCATTTCTGAACAAATTGAGTCTGGGAAATGATTCATTAATTTTTCAAAATCTTCATCTCTAGACATAAATAAGTCTTGAGAAGCAATTGTACCTACATGATAGCGAATCTGCATAGCATTTGCCGCTTCAATACAACTTTGGCTCAATTTTTCATGACTATTATACACCAATCCAACACCAGAAGGACCATCTAATGGACTTGTATCATAATCAGCTTGTACAACCTTATCACTAATCACAATATCCAACACTTGCTCATCCTGCGTTAATCCACCAGCTGTACCCACATTAATAATGCTGTCGATATTTCCTTGCATACACAAAATTGTACAAGACATAGCCGCATAAGCCTTACCTACACCGCTCTTACATAAGACTACATCTTTACCTTGCCATTTTCCATATGTTAATGTGCATCCCGCAATTGTCTTCGTATGATCTACTAAGTCCATACGCTTTTCAAATTCATGAATCTCAGCATCCATTGCCGCTACAATCCCAATCATTCTTGTACCTTCTTTCTACATACATAAAAATACTTTTCACCAGGCGCAATCCCCTCAATATCAAAATCCGTTGTGACTTTTAAAACATCAAAATATTTCGACAAAGTATCATTCAACCATATTGGATCATATACTCTTTGAATATGATGCTCCTGAACCACTTTGTCTTTCATATAAAACGCAAAATCCTGATATACATAATCATCTTCTGCCATAATTGACCATTGATATTGACAACCATCTTCAAAAGCACCTGTCTCATTATATTCCGAATCAAATTCATCTAAGCGATCTAACGAATGTGTATCGAAGAAGAAAAGTCCATTTGGTTTTAAATGTTGATTGACTTCATGAAAGAACGCATCAATTTCTTCTTTCTCTAAAATATAGTTAAAACTATCACACAAACAGAAAATACCAGAATAAGATCCTAAATTACTTAAATTACGCATATCTTGACATAAGAATTGAATGGAACCCTCTAAGTTTTTACTCTTAGCCTGCTTCACCATTTCTTCACTCAAATCAAGAGCTGTCATCGTATAGCCTTTTTTTGCGAGCATCTCAGTAATTTCTCCACTACCACACGCAAGTTCTAAACAATCACAAGGTGCAAGTTCACTCTCAATCCAAGATACCCATTCTCTAGATGCCTCTTCATCTTTTACTAAAGCATCATAATAATGTGCCAATGTATTATAAATCATACGTTTTTACTGGAACATCCGAATATAAACGATCCAGATTATAAACCTGCCTTTCTTCATTCACAAATAAATGGACTACAACTTCTTTTAAATCAATTAAAAGCCATTTTGAACCAGAATCACCCTCAATATGCATATCCCCCATATATCCAGCTTCTCTTAAACGATCCTTAATGTTTTGTGCAATCGCATTATTCTGACGAATATTTGTAGTCGAACAAACAATCATTGAATCCATAAATGGAGTCAAACTCGTTACATCATATACACGTACATCTTGTGCTTTCTTTTCACAGATCGCATGAACTACAATATCTAAAATTTCCATGTTTATCCTCTCTTTAAATACTCACGATTTTGTTGAACCACCAAATCAAATCCTTCTTTAATATCTTTGTTACAAATCTCAATCAATTTAGTAGAATCATATCCACGCAAAGGATCTAATTTATCTGCACAAAATACCATCATCGCATATGGATCTTGACTCGTTCCTAGTACATGATGATAAATCGCATTATAGATAATTGGATTTTCAATTAAAAAGATATCTTTCGTGACAGCAGCCCCGACAAAACCATGCCATACAGCTACAGGATATTCCATGTTTTCAGGACACACACTCTGCATCCATTTTAACATTTCATCCTTTGGCATATATTTAGCTATATCATGAAACAAACCAATATAATACGCAATATGCATATCATACCCATTGTTCAACGCAAACTCTTCACAAAGTTTTGCAACCGATAAAGAATGTTTATATCTTTTTTCTGTCAATCTAGAAGCCACAAAATCCTTCACATACAATCGATTTCGATAGATATAACGCAACACTTCTTCAGGCAAATAATTCAACTTATTTCCCATTCGAATCTCTGAACTAGAAACAGGAACTGCCGGCATTGTCATACACGCAATATCATACTTTGAATCAGAAAGCTTTCCATCCCTATCAAAACATACAAAATGAGCCATCTTCACAAGTTCATTCGGATTGTGCCACTTGTCAAACTGCATCAATTGATCATTTCCTATGATCCAATAAAATTCATGTTCCGGATATGTTTCAATCAATTTCTTTAGCGTATCATACGTGTAACTTTTACCTGCTCTTTCAAGTTCAAGTGTACAAACTTTAAATTTCGGGTTTTTCTTAACCACCAAATCAATCATAGCTAAACGCTCTTGATCCAATGTCAGATCATGATCTTTTAAAGGCGTACTAGAGGTTGGCATAAACCATACTTCATCTACACCTAGTCCCTGCAAAGACTGATTGGCCATTTGAATATGCCCATCATGTATAGGATCAAAAGAACCTCCTACAATGGCAATTCTCATTTTTTAAGCCCCAATTTATTTTCTTTACTTCTTCTATACAACAAGAAAGTATGTCCTACAATATGAACCACTTCACTACCTGTTGCACTTGCACACTCAATAGCTGCCTCACGCACATCAACTGGACATGTCTTTAATAAATTACATTTTACTAATTCATGTGCCTCCAATGAATCGGATAAAGTATCCATTAAATTATCACTTAAACCATCTTTTCCAATTTGGAATAACGATCTATACTCCATTCCTAATTTTCTTAAATATTTTTTATTTTGACTCGTTAACATTAAATCATCGCCTTTCTAAACGTTACCTGAATACCTTTATGTACTTTTACATATACATCTTTTACTTGTCCACTAATACAGAACCATCCAATACCATGAATACAAACATCCATCTTTTCTCCCTCAAGTTTAGGAGCATGGAACGTATGCATCGTTAATAAGGATGTATCTACACATGGCACTAACATACCATTTAAATGTTTTTGCCACAACGCATCCGCATTGCTTAATTTTCCTCTATGAATCGATAAAGAACGAGAGAAATATCCAACTACTGTTGCCTTACCACTCACTACCACATCAAGTCTTGCTAGTCCTGCCGCCGCAAAGGACTGATCCTCAAAGATTTGCGAAACAAATGGTCGAATTGGTTTTGTTGGAATGACCGTCTTTAAATCTTTAGGTTGTAAATGCGTTAATAAAGAATGCGTATTCTCAATGCCTGGTGTATCATAAATCGTATAATCCTCAAAAGGAATTGGAACTAAATCTAATGTAGTCCCTGGATTTTGAGAAGTCGTTAAATCTTTCGATGCCAATAAATGATTCAATACAGTGGATTTTCCCGCATTGGCAACACCCATAAAAATTACATTTCGATTCTTACGATATTTCAAAATCGCATTCACAATACGTGATGAGTATTCTCTAGATTTATCATTTTCCTTTAATAGATAGCCACAAATCACAATATCCTTTACAACAATATTTTCTTCGTGAAGACGATGCTTTACAAAGTTAATGATTTTTTCATCTGTTAAAGTTGTTGGCAAGACATCACGCTTCGTTAATACCATCACAATATCTTTACCTGGAAGTTTTTGATTCAAACGCGAAATTAAGTTAGCCTCAAACGCAAATAAATCCACAACCCAGAAAACCACACCATCAATCTTATTGATTTTTTCTAATGTTGCGTTGGATTCAATTCCCTGCTGCATATTGATTGTCACATCGCCATAATGACGAATGCGATAACATCTTTGACAATAAGAAGCATCTAAAGTAGGAACATAGCCTAATGCATTTTCATCTTCGTTTTGTAGTAAAACACCACAACCCTTACAATATTTAGTCATCAAAGTCACCTCGCTTCAATAATTTTTTCTTTTCTAAATAACCATATATTAATTCTTCAAAGAAACGAAATACTTTTGTGATATTTCGATCCTTTATCGCAATAGGAGCCGTTAAAATTGTATAAAGCCCCCAAATATTTCCACCCAATATATCCGTATACATTTGATCACCTAATATCGCAATCTGATTTGCCTTTAGGCCATGGTCTCTCATTGCCTTTTTAAAACAAAACGGAAATGGTTTACACGAAAATGGATATGTATTTGAAACTGGAAGATGCTTACCAAAATTCTTACCTCTAGAACTTGGTGAATTTGAACATAGTGCAACCTCAATTCCATTCATTTTTAATTTATTTATAAAATCAATCACATCCTGATTGGGACATTCTTCATCATACGCCACAAGCGTATTGTCAATATCACAAAGAAGTAATTGAATTCCCATTTCATGAAGTTTTTGAATGTTCAAAGTTTTAAAACTTTGAACATAATAATTCGGAGAAAATATATTCATTTAAAACTCCCCTTTGGCAAAGTATTCAATCAAATGCTCGGCACTACGAATACCATCAATAGCACTTGTCATAATGCCACCTGCATAGCCACTACCTTCACCGCTTGGATAGATACCTTGAATATTCGAAACATAAGATTCTTTATCACGAACTAAACGCACGCTGCTACTACTTCTTGATTCTACAGCACTTAATATGGCTCCACCAGAAACAAAGCCAGGCACTTTCTTTTCAAAATGCTCTAACGCCTCATGCAAGGCTAGATTGACTTCTTTAGAGAATAAATCGTTCAAATCACAAAATGTTGTACCAATCGAATAGGTTGGTAATACGGATTCAAATTGATTTGATATTTTATTTTCTAAATAATCCTTCGCAAGTTGTACGCATGCCTTATAATCGCGTCCCATTTTAAAAGCTTTCTTTTCCAAGTCTTCCTGATATTTTAACCCGGCAAACAACTCATTACCATAATCCGAATCATTGATTTGCACAAGCAATGCACTATTGGCATTTTCTCCACTACGACTCGCATAAGACATTCCGTTCACAACCAATTGATCTTTTTGACATGAACTTGGAATAACGTAGCCACCTGGACACATACAGAATGTATATACACCTTTTGAATTGGATGCCGTATACGTCAATTGATAACGTGCTGGAATCAATCTTTCATCTTGACTATATTCATGAAGCATAGCCTCATTGATATATTTTTGCTTATGTTCAATACGAACGCCAACCGCAAACGGTTTATTTTCGACATGAATACCATGTTGATGAAGCATTAAAATGGTATCACTTGCACTATGTCCAGTCGCAAGAATTAAAGCATTACAATCTACCCATTGTTGATTGAAATAGATTTGTTTCAAAGTACCATTTTCCACTTTAATATCTTCTAACTTTGTATCAAAACAGAAAGTTCCTCCCAAACGTTCAATTTCTTCACGACAATTTCGAATAATCGCCAAGAAGGCATCTGTACCAATATGAGGATGCTGATCAATTAAAATATCAGACTTTGCCCCAAAAGAAACAAGTTTCTCTAATACTTTACGACATAATGAATCTTTCGATCTTGTCGTTAACTTTCCATCACTAAAGGCACCCGCGCCACCTTCGCCAAATTGAACATTGCATTCTTCATCCAATTGTCCATTTTCCCAAAAAGTTTCTACTTTTTGTTTACGAACATCTACTTTTGATCCTCTTTCTAAAACAATCGGTTTATAGCCAGATTGTGCAAGAATCAGAGCTGCAAACATACCTGCAGGACCAAACCCAACAACAACGGGTCTAGCCAATAATGCATGTTTTCCACTCATTACTGGATGATACGTTTCATCGGGTGTTAGAGAAACGTCTTTTAGCTTTAAAAGCTTCTTTTCATTTTTAACTTTACAATCTACGACATACGAAAATAAGACCTTCTGGTGACGTGCGTCCACACTTTTTCTATGTACGTGCCACTGCAAAAGGTCTTCTTTACGGATTCGCAGTTTTTTTAAGATTTGTGCCTCAATTTCATTTTCATTAGCACATTTCACCTGAAATAATCGAATCATAAGCTTACAGTAATTTTTTTAAAATCGGATATTGATCCTGATAACGCGTCACAAAACCTGCCAAACATTGTGCACATGCCAAAGTTAAGAAATAAACAACTAAATGTGCATGTGGCATCAATGCCAAAAAGATTTTGGCAAACAAAATATGTGAAGTATAAATCATCAATGAATCATGACGTAAAATCGTAAACATTTTACGGTATGGAATATTGATTTTTAATAAATAATTCACTAAGAAATAAATAGCGGGAATCAAACAAATATACATACTTGTTAAATCTCTTAAAATACCGAAATGACGATATAAAGATACTTCCGCAAAGAATAATACAAAACTTATCAAGAAACCAATCAAGCTAACCTTTTTAGGCAAGCGACGCGTTCTTGAAAGTAATAACCCAATCGCAATGAACATAGGACCAAAGAAAATTCCATTTCTTGCGGTTGACAATGTTTTTGTAAAGAAACCAAAGAAGAAGGATACACCTGGAATACTTTCCCAAATTGGTGTATATACATTAATCAAGTAACCTACAAAATATAATATAAGCGTTATCAACAATGTGAAATTCAAGCCTTTTTTCTTATACAAGCAATACACAATTACGTCCGCTAACATTAAGGCTGGTAAAAACCACAAATGATAATAACTTCCATTCAAGAAAAAATCTCTTACATATGTAAATAAATACTTAATATGGAAACCCATGTGCGTATAATCAAAAATCGTATATGGCAAATAAATAATTGTCCAAATCAAATAAATTCGAAATAAACGAATCAATGCCTTCTTTAAACGAGTCTCATTTAAATCTTCATTTTCTGAATCATAGTTTCTAAAAAAGAAGAATCCACTTGTCGTAAAAAAGAATG
>NZ_DBMEXE010000024.1:8826-12484 GCF_056804935.1 Holdemanella sp.
TACAGTATGAATAAAGTACGTATTAAATGTTTCAGAAATTTCTAAAAAAGGAAATGTATGAATACATACAACTAATAAAGCCGAAACATAACGTGCAATATCTATCGATGCATACTGTCTTTTCATGAGCGCACCTTTAATCTAGGTACACGCGAAGAAATCGAAGTTAGTGTCTCATTGTTGATAGTCTTAGCCGTACGACTAATTTGATCAACAGTAACGACTTCATTTCCTTGATGACCTACGATACACACTACATCGCCCTCTTTTACATCGTCTACATCTGTAACATCAATCATACATTGATCCATACATAAGTTTCCAATCAATTTACATCTTTGGCCATGTACTAACACTTCAAATCCCTGATTCGATAAAAGACGTGGTAAACCATCCGCATATCCAATACTCATTGTCGCAACTTTTGTTGGTTTTTCAGCCACAAAATGACGACCATAACTTACACTTTGTCCAGGATATATCCATTTCACCAAACTAACATTGGCATACATAGACATAATTGGAATAAAGTCTGGATTTGTTTGGATTGGAATTTGATCATCACTCGTCACACCCATATAAAGTAGACCCGGTCTACAATATTCATATTCCAACTCTGGATAGTTTAAAATTCCATAACTATTTTGAAGATGACGAATACCTGGATCAATACCTTGAGATTTCAATAAATCAATAACTTCATCAAACAATTGAATTTGTTTGGTCGTAAACGATTTACAATTCTCATCCAAACAATCACTCACAGGAAAATGCGAGAAGATGCCTTCTACACATAGATTTTCCATACGATACTCTTCATAAATATCTTCTATATGTTTATCTTGTTCTTGATAAACAATACCCGTTCTGCACATACCTGTATCTACTTTACAATGACAACGAATCTTTACATTATTTTCCTTGGCATACGCATTTAATTCTCTTGCATATTCAATAGAAATCAAAGATTGAACGATATTTTGTTCATGAAGATAGTGAAAATGCATACTAGGTGTATATCCTAATATTAGGATATTATCTTGAATTCCTGCATTTCTTAAGTTCAAAGCCTCATCCACACTCGAAACACCAAAATAATCCACTCCACATTTTTGTAAAGCCTTAGCACATGCGACATCACCCAAACCATACGCATTGGCTTTGACGATACCCATAATTTTTGTTTTCTTTACGAGCTTTCTAACTTCTTCTACATTATGCGCAATCGCATCATAGTCGATTTCTGTCCAAGCCCGACTATAAGCTTCTAACATGCTCCAATAGTCCTTTGCATAGCTAATTCAATTAGCTTATCAATTAAATCCGCAAATTCAATTCCAGCTTCTTTCATCATAGAAGGATAACGAGAAGTAGCCGTTAATCCTGGAATTGTATTCAATTCATTTAAAATCACTTCTTTATCTTCTGTCACAAACATATCTACTCGTGCCATACCACAGCAGTTCATCGCAATATAGGTTCTACGAGCTAATTCTTGTGCTTCTTTAAATGTTTTTTCATCAATACGAGCCGGACAATAAATAGCTGCCCCCTTCATCTCATACTTACCTTCAAAATCAAAGAATCCACCATTAATTTCAATTTCATCCACTGATCCTGTAAAGATTTCTTCATTTCCCATAACAGCACAACCAATCTCAAAGCCCTTAATTACTTTTTCAACTAAGATCTTACCGCGACCATCATAGAAGAAAGCATCTTTACATGCACTTTCAAATTCTTCTTTATCATTCACAAAATGAACCCCATAGCTACTTCCTGCATTGCATGGCTTAACAATCCATGGTAATGGAATCTCTTCTTGAATCTGTTCAAATGTAGGATTTTCTCGATTTGCGTATAAACAAATATAATCTGCACACGGAATATTTGCTTCCTTACAAAGAATATGCATGATTTCTTTGTCCATTGACATAGCACTTGACATTACATCACAGCCTACATAATGAATATTCATCAATTCAAGCAATCCTTGAATCAATCCATCTTCTCCATTTTTTCCATGTAGTACTGGGAACACACAATCCAATTCAATCACTTTGTTTGAACCATCCAAAGGCATGATTCCACCATTTACCCATGCACAAGATACACAAGTTTCTTCACTTTGCCATGTATCATGTTCAATCGAATCCACATCTCCATTATATAAATAGAAATGTCCATTTTTATTAATTCCAATTAAAGTCATATCATAGTTATCCGCATGAATCTGACGTAAAAAAGAAGCGACAGAATGCAATGAAACAGAGTATTCACTACTTTGTCCTCCAAATATGACACCTAAACGTAATTTACTCATTGTTTTTTCCCCCTAAATGCATCTACTAACGTATCCATTTTCATAGCTCTTGAACCCTTGATCAAAACAATACAATCTTGATCTAACAAAGGTTTAACAGCTTCATATATCTCATCTTTTGTTTCATACCACTTTCCATTAAAACCATCACTTGTTTCTTTAGAAAGAGGTCCCGTACAATATAGTTCGTCTACACCTTTTTGTTTAGCGTATTCGCCCACATCAAAGTGCAATTGTTTTTCTTCACTTCCAAGATCTAACATATCCGATAAAATGGCGATATGTTTTTGCGCAGGCAATTCCATCAATGTATCGATAGCTGCCTTTGCGCTTTCTGGATTTGATTTATACGTATCATCTAAAATATACGCATTTGAAACTGGAATTAGCTGTGTACGCATCTTTGTCATTTCTAAATCAGCCAATCCTTTTAAAATAGATTCCTCTTTTAATTGACAAGCCTTTGCGATAAAAATACACGGCAATGCGTTCATAGCCTGAAAATCACCAAATGCACGTAAATGAACAGGTGCATCTAGAATATTGCAGTTAAAAACAATTCCTTCTTTATCATATTTAATATCACTTGTGATAGAAACATCTCCACCTTGACCAAAAGATACGATTTTCTTATTTTCTGTATTCAAAGTCGAAAGAACCTGTTTTATTTCTTCACTTTCATGATTATAAAGGAATAAGCCATTTTCTTTTAATCCCTCTAAAATTTCACATTTTGCCTGAGCAATCTGAAGTCTACCGCCCAAATTTTCCATGTGAGCTGAACCTACAGAAGTAATCACAGAAATATCTGGCTGTGCAATTGAAGTCAACTGCGTAATTTCGCCTTTGTTTTCCATACCCATTTCTAAAATCGCTACTTCAATATCTTCATCAAAGTCAAAAATAGTTAATGGAAGCCCAATTTCACTGTTATGATTTCCCTGTGTTTTTTGTGTTTTTTTCTCTTGTGAGAAAATACTATATAACATATCTTTACAACTAGTTTTTCCGTTAGAACCCGTTACACCAATTACTAATGGACGTAACTCATCTAAATACGCTTTCGCAAGATCTTGCATAGCTTTAAGCGTGTCATCAACTAAAATAACTGGAAAATCCGGATATGGAAGATGATCCTTTTGCCACAAACTAATCAAAGCACCATCTTCAATTGTTTGTTTGGCAAATACATGTCCATCTACCCTTTGACCAATAATTGGTACATATAAAACATCTTTTGTCACCTGTCGTGAATCAATCACAACACCATGTATTTTTCTTGTATCATCAATATCACCATGCACAGTTGCATGCATCATATTTGTTATTTCCTGA
>NZ_DBMEXE010000025.1:0-9678 GCF_056804935.1 Holdemanella sp.
TAAGAGACAGATATCTTTCTATGAAAGGGTATCGTATTGCGATAATTCCAAAGACGAAATATATCTTAGTATTTGATATAAGAGAAGATATTGTTTTTGTGTTAGGAATATTTCATCAATTAGAAAATTATTGGATGAAAGTATAAAAGCACCGTTTTATTTGGTGCTTTTACTAGTTTTTAATGGTCTTTCGAATGATTAGAATACCATTGATATAAAATAATAAGGATACACAGATATTCAATACCTCGTTGTCGAAGGGACTTTTGACAAAACAAATGAGAATGCCCGCAATAATGTTTAATAATCCTTTAATAATATACATAATGAATTACTTAAATATAAATATACTGAAATAAATATCAATGTCAAATCCAGAATGATGTTATAATAGATGCATGCTGATTAATGTATATGTAGAATACAATCGCCTACGCAATACCTTTACATATTCTTGTGATTGTCATGTTGAAGTTGGATGTAGAGTCCGTGTTGAATTCAACAATCGAACGCTTGTAGGATTTGTCGAAGAAGTAGATGTAGAAAGCGATTTTAAAAATATTAAACCTGTCATTGAAGTCATAGATGAAAAGCCATTATTAAATAACGAATTAAAGGTATTGGCAAATTATATGGCTGATTTTTATGCGAGTTCGAAAGTGACTTGTTATAAAACAATGCTGCCACCAGCTTTGCGTCCCTCTAGTAAGCATTCAAAAATTATCTATGAAGATTATGCGATATTGAATGATTCTGATTTGCCTTTAACTTCTAGACAAAAAGAAGTGCTTCATAGTTTTACCTATCCATGTAAGATGAGTGAACTTAGAAAAGTAAGTCCATCCATCACAAAGGTATTATTGGATAAAGGTTATATTACTCTTGAAAAAAGAATCAAAGATTCCAATACTTGTGTCAGTGAAATTGCGGATGTTACACATTCTTTAACTTCTGAGCAAGTGTCGGCGATTGAAACCATTCAAAACACCAATAAAACGGTCTCTTTACTTCATGGCGTGACTGGTTCTGGTAAAACCGAAGTCTTTTTGCGATTGGCAGAAGATGTATTATCGACTGGAAAACAAGTTCTATTTCTTGTTCCTGAAATAGGTTTAACACCGATGATGATACAAAGAGTACAGGCGCGCTTTAAACAAAAGATTGCGATCTATCATTCAGGATTGAATGCACAAGAAAAGCTAGAACAATATAATTTAGTAAAAGATCATAAAGTCGATATTGTTGTAGGTACGCGGAGTGCTTGTTTTATGCCGTTTTCTTCTTTAGGCCTGATTTTAATGGACGAAGAACACGATTCAAGCTACAAACAAGATAATACACCACGCTATCATACGCGCGATATTGTCTTATTTCGTGCGGCCTATCATAAGTGTAAAGTCGTATTGGCAAGTGCGACACCTTCTTTAGAATCATACGCAAGAGCTTATAAGAACGTCTATGAATTGATTGAACTTAAAAATCGCATTCATGAAATGCCGGAAATTTGTTTGGTAGACATGAAAAAGGAAAGAATCACAAATGGCTTATCTGAAACATTGCTTCAAGCTATTCATGAGCGTCTTTCCAAAAATGAACAAGTGATCTTGCTTTTAAATCGAAGAGGCTATTTGCCCGTTGTTCGCTGTAGTGATTGTGGCCACGTACGCATATGTCCAGATTGCGGTGTGGCTTTAACCTACCACAAAAATCAAAATGCCTTGGTATGTCATTGTTGTGGAAGACAATTTCCATTTATGGAAGAATGTCCAAGCTGTCATTCTAAAAATTATTTTAAGGCTGGTATGGGAACAGAGCGTTTGGAAGAACAGATTTTAGAAATCTTTAAGGATCATCATGTCGTTCGTATGGATGCAGATAGTACACGAAGAAAGAATGCACATGAAAAGTTGTTACAAGAATTTGAAGAGTCTGGAGATCTATTAATCGGTACGCAAATGGTGGCTAAAGGCTTGGATTTTGAAAGAGTGACTTTAGTTGGAATTTTAAATGCGGATGCCACGCTTTGTCGAAATGACTATAGGGCAAGTGAGACAGCGTATGAAATGTTAGAACAGGCGAGTGGAAGAAGTGGTCGTGGAAAGCTAAAAGGACAAGTTATGATTCAAACATTTGATCCGGATCATTTTGTGATGCGATGTGTTCAAATGCATGATTATAAGATGTTCTTCAATCAAGAAATGCGTTATCGCCATTTAGGGATGTACCCACCCTATGTGTACTTATGTACCTTAGTATTTACACATTTTGATTTGCAGGAAGCCTATAAAATGGCGCGTGTTGCGAAATCGTATTTTACTTCTTTGCGCGTATTAGGTCCGCTTGAAATTCGTATGCAACAAAAGAAGCATCGCGTGCGCTTGATTCTAAAATCAAAGGACGATCAATTATTACACAAACTTGTGCGAAACTATTTGGATGAAACAAAACAGGTTGTGGATGTGAATATGCATCCAATTATGATGGAGGAATAGAATGAGAAAATGGATATGGAAAGCCTTAGATGAAGTTGTGAATAAAAAAGTCTATTCCAATTTATATTTAAGAAATCATTTACAGGAAGTGGATGAAAAAGATCGTGCTTTGGCTACACGTATTTTTTATGGAACGATTCAGAATTATCGTTATTGTAAAGAATGCTGGTCTAAGTATGTGAAGAATAAATTAAACCCTAAAATGGATGTGTTATTGACAATGAGTACATATCAGTTGTTATTTTTGGATAAAGTCCCAAGCTATGCGATTGTCAATGATGCAGTCAATATTGCCAAAAAGATCAATGTGAAATATGCGGGTTTGACAAATGCTGTATTGCATAAGGTTAAAGCGATTGAAACAGATAATGTAGCTTTAAAGTATTCATTGCCCGATTGGCTTTATAAGATGTGGGTTTCTCAATATGGACAAGAAAAAGCTTTAGTGATGGCAAGTGCAAGTGTAAATATATTACCCATGTATGTTCGTCGAAATGCATTAAGGACTCGTGAAGCTGATTTTGATTTGGAACCGTTTATTTGTGTTCAAGATCCATTGTATATTTATACAGGTAATGATTATTTTCATCATGACTACTATCAAAAAGGTTATATGAGTGCCCAAGATGAGGGGAGTTTTGCGATTGCGAAATTTGTTGATCCTAAGGAAAATGAAAGGATTCTAGACTGTTGTGCAGCTCCAGGAACAAAGACTATGGCCATGGCCGAAAGAATGCATAACCAAGGTCATATTGATTCGTATGATTTACATGCGCATCGTAAAGAATTGATTGAAAGTGATGCCAAACGCTTAGGCATTGATATTGTACATGCAGGTGTACAAGATGCGACAACATTTAAAAGTTCTGTGTTATATGATCGTGTCTTATGTGATGTTCCATGTTCAGGCTATGGCGTATTGTCGAGAAAAACCGATATTAAATTACACATGGTTCCTGAAGATATGGATTCGTTGATTCCGTTGCAGTATTCTATTCTGAATAATGTATGTCAATATGTAAAGGTGGGGGGAGTCTTAGTCTATTCCACTTGTACGATGAATAAAAAAGAGAATGAAAAACAAATTGAGAAATTTTTAAAGACGCACGAAGAGTTTAGTCTTGTGGATGAAAAAACCATTTTTAGTGATACAAGACAAGATGGCTTTTATATGGCAAAACTAGTGCGTAAATGATATAATGAACGGTAGAAATTGAGGTGCTATTTTGGAAAGTTTATACAATTTAAATTATGATCAAATGTGCGAATATGCCCTAGATCACGGATGGAAATCGTATCGTGGACATCAGATCTTTCAATGGTTGTATCGCAATCGTGTATTTGACATTGATGAAATGAGCAATGTATCAAAGGAAACAAGAGAAATCTTAAAGAAAGATTTTATTGTGAATCCTTTAGAGTTAATAAAAAAACAAGTTTCACATGATGGGACAACAAAATTCTTGTTTAAAACAAGTGATGGTGCACTACTTGAAAGTGTGATGATGGTCTTTGACTATGGTCGCAGTGTTTGTGTTTCCAGTCAGGTTGGCTGCAACATGGGCTGTGCATTTTGTGCGAGTGGTTTGACAAAGAAAAAAAGAGATCTAACAAGTGGTGAAATGGTTGCCCAGGTTATGTATGTTCAAAAAGAATTGGATAAAGATAACTTGCGCCTTTCACATATTGTTGTCATGGGTACAGGAGAACCTTTTGATAACTATGATAATGTCATGAATTTTTTGGCAACAGTAAACCATGATCGTGGTTTAGGTATTGGTTCTAGACATATTACGATTTCAACTTGTGGCATTGTTCCAAGAATCTACGATTTTGCCAATGAACATACACAATACAATTTAGCCATTAGTTTACATGCGCCAAATGATGAATTGCGTGATAAATTAATGCCAGTCAACCATGCATATCCATTAAAGGAGTTGATGGAAGCTGTTAAGTATTATGGTCAGGAAAACAATCGTCGTTTGACTTTTGAATATATATTATTAAATGGCGTTAATGATCGTCCTGAACATGCCAAACAATTGTCAAAGCTACTTCATGGAATGAATGCATATATCAACTTAATTCCATACAATGCGGTAGATGAAAAGGGCTTTAAATCGGTAAGCCACGACGAAGCTATGGTTTTTTATGATTTGTTGATGAAGAATCATGTTCGTTGCACGATTCGAAAAGAACATGGTAACGATATCGATGCGGCATGTGGACAATTAAGAATCAAAGAAATTAAAAAGGAAGGAATTTAGGCGGATGAAAGTTTTTGCGAATACAGATGTAGGTCTTGTAAGACAATTAAATGAAGATGATTATTGCATCGCTCATAATGCCAATGATGAATGGATGGCCATTGTCTGCGATGGTATTGGTGGTGCAAAAGCAGGAGAAGTGGCGAGTCATACAGCGGTAATGACGATGTATGAAGCATTTATGAAGTCTCCTGTATTTAAAAAAGATCGTCAAGTCGACAACTGGATTCGTGAAAATTTAAATCAGGCGAATGATTTCATTTATTCAAAAAGCTTAAAGAATCCCAATGAAAGAGGTATGGGGACTACGGCAGTGGGTGTCATCAAAGCTCATATTGGGACGTTTATTTTTAATGTGGGAGACTCAAGAATTTATGCGGATTATAATAATGAATTGATTCAAATGAGTGAAGATCATAGTGTGATTGCCCAATTATTAAAAGAGGGTAAGATCACTTTAGATGAGGCAAAGTCTCATCCACAAAAAAATACATTAACAAATGCCTTAGGCGTATGGCATGTTTTCCGTATTGATATCAATAAGATTGAAAATACATACAAATATTTGTTGGTTTCAAGTGATGGATTACATGGATATGTTGAAAAGAAAGTGATTTCGGATATTGTACATGATTCGAGTCTTTCTTTACAGGAAAAAACAGAAACACTGATTGCCAGAGCCAATCAATCAGGTGGTTATGATAACTGCACAGTTATCTTAATGGAGAATGATGGAGAATAATAACTATGATGATGGAACAAATAGCGAACCGCTATGAGATCTTGTCTTTGATTGGTCAGGGTGGAATGGCGGATGTCTATAAGGCAAAGGATACGATATTAAATCGTATTGTGGCAATCAAAGTTCTGCGTGATAAATTAAGTGGGGATGCGATGGCATTAGTGCGCTTTCAGCGTGAGGCAAGTGCAGCGAGTCGTTTATCACATCCAAATGTAGTAGATATATATGATGTTGGTGAATATGAAGGTATGCACTATATTGTCATGGAATATATTCGTGGTCGAACTTTAAAAGATTTGATAGCACAGCGCGGAGCTTTAGATGTGGATGAAGCCATTGGCATTATGAAACAATTGATTAGTGCAATTGATCATGCGCACGATCATAATATTATTCATCGTGATATTAAACCGCAAAATGTGTTGGTAAAAGACGATGGAACGATTAAAATTACAGATTTTGGGATTGCGGTAGCCCATGGCTCTGTACAGCTAACATTTAATAATACGGTTATGGGTTCAGCCCATTATTTAGCGCCAGAAACAACACAGGGTAAAGAACCAAATGCACAAGTGGATATCTATTCATTGGGTATTGTATTCTATGAACTTTTAACAGGACACGTTCCTTTTACAGGAAAGACACCGACAGAGATTGCAATCAAGCATTTGCGTAAGCCAATGCCTTATGTGCGTGATTTCAATCCGGATATTCCGCAGTCTGTTGAAAATATTATTTTAAAGGCGACCGCAAAAAATTTAGATGACCGTTATGTATCTTGTAAAGAAATGCTTTATGATTTAATGCATTGCATGGATATAGAATATCGTGATATGAAGCGTATCAAGGTGGATGCAAGTTCGAATAAAGAATTGATGAAATATGATAATGGGCATATTGATTTTGAAGATGAAGAGTCTGAAAAAGAAGAGAAGAAAAAACGAAATTGGATTCCAGCCGTCATGATTAGTGCTGCTGTTGTGATTTCCATTGTTGTACTTGTACTCATTGCCAGCATTACAGGCATAATTAAGATTAGTGGCTTTCTAGGCTATCAAACAATGCCGAATGTAGTGGATTTGACACCGGATGAGGCCATTGATGTGTTGCAGGATGCACATTTTAATACTTCAAGGGTAACGTATGTTTATAAGGCGAATGATAAGTATGAAAAGGGAAAAGTCATTAAAGCTTCTTATAAAGAGGGTGAAGTGATTTTAAATGATGCGAAAATTGTTTTAACCGTTTCTAAAGGATCTACCTATTTAGTGCCAGACTTTACAGATGGCTCGTATTCGGAGGCTGCTTATGAATTGGAAAAGAATTGTCCAAATGTGCAAATTGAAGTGGAATATGAAGGCTCAAAAGATATGGATCCAGGTATCATTTTACAACAAAAGGGTTTAACGCCAGGAAAACGTATTGATCCAGACAGTAAGGAAACCATTACTTTTGTGGTAAGTACCTATCCTTCGATTGTGATTCCTTCGGACTTGATTGGTCAAGACGTATTGGATGCCAAAGATGAATTGAATGATTTAGGAATTGCGGTTGTCTTAAGTCATATTGAAAATGGACAGGGCAGCAATAAGGTCATAAGTGTATCGCCAGATGTTGGAACTGAATATGTACAGGAAGGAACAAACAGTGTTGTGACACTGTATTATGATTAATATGCAGCAAGGAAGAATTATAAAAATTATTTCGAATCAATATACGATTCAAAATGAAAAGGAAGAAATCATTGCCAAACCAAGAGGTAAGATGCGCCAGCATGAAGCGCCAGTCGTCGGGGATTTTGTCGAATATGAAAAGATTGAGGATTCGTATCGTATTCATAAAGTTCTTCCACGAACAAATCGTCTTTTAAGACCGGCCATAGCCAATGTAGATCAGGCTTTGATTGTCACAAGTTTAAAAGATCCGGACTATTCTTGTCACTTATTAAATCGTTTGATCTTCTTAGTAGGTTTAGCAGGTGTCAAACCAGTGATTTGTGTGACCAAACTAGATTTATTGGATCAATCCGAAGAAATTTTGGCGGATCTTGAAAAATATAAAAAGGCCGGATATGATGTGGTTTTCTCCAATCCTGGTAGTGATGATAAAGAATTACAGGAAATCTTAAATGGAAAAGTGTCTGTTTTATGTGGTCAGTCGGGTGCGGGAAAAAGTTCTTTATTGAATCGTCTAAATCCTGATTTTGAATTACAGACACAAGCTATTTCGAAGGCTTTGGGTCGTGGTAAACATACGACACGCTATTGTCAGTTACACCATGTGTGTGATGGCTTAGTAGCGGATACGCCTGGATTTTCAAGCTTAGATTTTACAAGGTTAGATACTTCGCATTTAGATGCGTGTATTCTAGATTTTAAACCATACATTCATACTTGTCGTTTTAAAGACTGCAGGCACTTGAATGAGCCGGATTGTAAGATCAAAGAGGCTGTTGAAAATGGCCAAATCAATCCATCCGTTTATGAGGATTATAAAAATATTATGGAAGAAAGAGGTAAAAAACTATGAATTCAATTGTGATTGCACCTTCAATTTTATCTTTGGATTATGCCAATGTGAGTGCACAATTAGAAATTTTAAAAGAATCTAAAGCAGAATGGTTACACTTTGATGTGATGGACGGTCATTTCGTACCGAATTTAACGTTTGGACCTGATATTTTAAGAGGTTTTAAAAAGGCTTGTCCATTATTTATGGATGTGCATTTAATGGTAGAAGACCCAGAAACATATGCACCTATCTTTATTAAAAATGGAGCGGATCTAGTCACTTTCCATACAGAAGCTTTGAATAATGATTTGACTCGTATTCAGAAGTTATTGGATGAAATTCATGGTTTGGGTGCGAAAGGTGGTATTGTCGTAAAACCAAATACGGCCATTGAACCTTTTGAAAGTGTACTTCAATCTTGTGATCTTGTTTTAATTATGAGTGTTGAGCCTGGTTTTGGTGGCCAGAAATTTATGGCCGACATGCTTAAAAAAGTAGAGTGGTTAAAAGAAAAGCGTGAAGCATTGAACCTTTCATATCGTATTGAAATTGATGGTGGTATCAACCAGGATACGTTTAGATTGGCATTAAATGCAGGTTGCGACACATTGGTTGCGGGAAGCTACGTATTTAAAAATGATATCGCAAAGACAATTGAAGGTATGCTTGAATAAATGACTTGTGCGGTTTTAATTACACCACTCGTTGATGTTGTGCCAAAAATTGAAAATTGTGATTATATTGGTGTTGATGCTGGTGCATTAAAAATTATAGATCAGGGTTTTCCGATTAAAATGGCTGTGGGAGACTTTGATTCTTTAAGTGAAGAGGATTTTAAACGAATCACGTGTCCAATCGAAAGGCATCCCATTATGAAGGATGAAACGGATTCAGAGCTTGCGATTCGTTTATGTAAAGATTATGATACGATCTATTTATATGGGGCCATGCAAGGAAGAATTGATCATACGATTGCGAATATTCGCTTGGCGATGTATCGTTTTCAAAATGTAGTGTTAATCGATGAGTACCAAAAAATATCTGTTATGAATGTGGGCATTCATGAAATTGATGATTCGTATCATCATATTTCGTTTTATCCGATTCAAGAGGGTGTGCTTTCTTTATCGGGATTTTTGTATCCATTAGATAAAAGACGGATTCATATCGAAGAAATATATACGACAAGTAATTCTTTAACAGAAAAAAAAGGAATCGTTCGTGTGGATGAAGGCAGCTTTTTGTGTGTACAATCCAACTGGAGGTAGTCTATGTTCTATGATGTAGCTATGAACTTTGTGATTGGAACCATATTAATGGTTGCGGGAGCCATCATGATATGGATTCCCAATCGTATTTTTACAGGAATCTTAATCGCATCTATTGTATTTTTATGTGTCGATGGCGTAGTTTTATTTATTCGCTTTATAAAGAATAAAATGAATAAAGATTTTTTCTTTTCCATATTATCCTTTGCGTTTATGTTTTTCTTAATGAACTTTCGGTATCTTCCACAATGGATCTTGAGAGTAAACTTTGGCGGATATTGTATTCTTTGTGGTTTTGCCTGTTTTGTTCAGCTTGTGATTAATCAAATCAATCATATTAAAGGAAACTTCTTTAACTTTGTGTTTAGCTTTATTTATATTTTCTTTGGCTTCTA
>NZ_DBMEXE010000025.1:9688-10818 GCF_056804935.1 Holdemanella sp.
GGATCTTTTAATGCGTGCTTTTGGCATTTACTTTATGATCTTAGGTACGCGTTATTTAGGGGATGGATATGAGGGAATCAATCCTTTAACGAAATATAAATGGAAACGAAAAGTAAGAATCACACTTCCGGCTTTTCTTTGTGCTTTAGTTCCAGATGCGGCTTTGACAAGTATCAACCGGTATTTAGAGGATGGTAAGCCTGAAGATTTAAATACGTATAAGAAGGATGAGGTTGTTCGCTTAAAGGTGATTGTGCATGTAGGACCCAAGGGCTTTCAAAAGGTTGGGCACATCTGTTTTGCGTATGATGATATTGTCTATAGTTATGGAAATTATGATAGTGATTCCTTTCATTTAAATCAAACGATTGGGGATGGCATTTTCTTTACGGTGCCACTCGAAAAATACATTCCGAATATGATTTCGGCAGAGAATAATTCCATTTTTGAATATGGTATTTATACAACGTCAAAACAGAATGAGATGATTGAAAAAGAAATTGAAAAGATTCGTCAAAATGGCTATCGTTGGTATACAAAGATTGAAAAAGAAGATGGGTATGATCGTTTTAGTGAATATGAAATGGATTATCCAAGTCGTCTGCATTATCGTACGGGAGCTAAGTTATATAAGGTCAAGAGTGGTAAATTCCATATTTACTGGGCTTTAGGTGATAATTGCGCTTCTTTTACCGATTTGGTTTTGGGAACGTTAGGTGCGGATGTATTGAGCATACGCGGTATTATTAGTCCAGGAACGTATTTGGATTGGCTTCAAAAAGAGTATTTGAAGAAGAACAGTCCAATTGTATTTAGACGTATATATAAGGAATGGGATAGCAAGTGATGAATGGATATTTTTATGTATTAACGACAATTGATATTTTCGTTCTTTGTTTCATGTGCGTTTTGACGCGATTGAGTGAATCGTTAAATAAAAAACAAAAGCGTGGATTTTTATTTGCGTTTGGATTGATTGCACTGATTTCATTATTAGAAGTCGTTACATTAAAAGTGGATGGTTTACCAAAGAAATTCCGTTGGTTAAATATAGTATCGAACTATCTAGGCTTTGGACTTACGCCATCGGTTTGTATATGTTTGGTGTATGTATTGGATAAAAAGACAAA
>NZ_DBMEXE010000025.1:10828-12445 GCF_056804935.1 Holdemanella sp.
GGAATTCAAATTGGCGATTTTATGTGAAATCGTATATCTTTTGATTCTGGCTATATCGATTCCGTCTGGACTTGTATTTTCAGTTAGTCAAGAAAATATATATTCGCGAGGACCCTATTTCGTTATTTATATCTTTGCGTATTTTATATCAATATTATATTTATCTTTATCTACGATTTTTGTTTCGAAACAGTTTCAAAATTGCAGTAAAGCATTGATTTATCCATTAATGATCTTCTTGGTTGCAGAAACGATCATACAAATCTTAGTTCCAGATCTTCATGTGAGTTGGCT
The DNA here is from genome assembly GCF_056804935.1 of Holdemanella sp. NCBI lineage: Bacteria > Bacillati > Bacillota > Erysipelotrichia > Erysipelotrichales > Erysipelotrichaceae > Holdemanella > Holdemanella sp. Next base: position 11,123 of record NZ_DBMEXE010000025.1, read on the forward strand.
TTGTGTCACCTTACTTTCGGTCTTATATTTTATATATTGTAGTGAAATGTGGAATCAGCTAGATGGCTTGACCGGATTACTAAATCAGAATAGTTTTTTGAATCGCTCTGAAGAAATGAATTATACAAATGGTATGTTGATCGTGCTTGATGTGGATGATTTTAAACATGTCAATGATGTGTATGGTCATGTCAAAGGAGATTTGTGTTTGCGTATCATTGCGGATTGTATTAAGAAGGCATATGCCAAATATGGCTATTGTTACAGAGTTGGCGGCGATGAATTCTGTGTCTTATTAAAAAACAGTCGGAATGAAGAGGCGTGTTCTGCACAGTTTGAAAGTTTCATAGAAAAGAAGCGTAGAAAATATAGTTATTTGCCTTCTGCATCTTATGGCTCAGCCATGTTGTTGACGGGGGATATTGTGAGTGTCAAGGATTTGGCAGATCAAAATATGTATTCGAATAAGCAGAAGCATAAAAGAAAAAAGGGGCAGTGATTAAACTGCTCTTTTAAGGTATAAGCCAAGTGATGATATCTACAAGCCATGAAATGAAATTCGATCCTTTCTTGATTTCATTATCATATAAAATGAAGGAGAGTGATTTACATATGAAAAATAATGAGAAAATTGTATACGGTAAAAGAATTAAAAGGAGTGATATCGTAATTTCAATTTTTTCCATCTGGGTATTGACTTTTCTATTTTTAAAGCTGGTTTTTATATATGTGAAAACTAACGGGTATGTTGACGGATATATAAATGAATCTTTTTTTGAGCCAACCTTGGCCTTAATTTTGACACCGATTATAGTGCTCTTGGCTTTAAGTGTCACAAAACTTCAATATTTAGAGTTGAATGATGAGAGCATAATCTACTATAGAGGAAATAGCTTGATGGAAAGTTTAAAAATGGTCGCAGAAATACTAAAGAGTGGAGATTATAAAAATGCGTATCAAGAAATGACGTATTCAACAATTAAGAAGTTGCGCATCACGTATAATTCTGGCAATCCTATATCAAAAGCAAATTTTGATACATATTATTTATCGTTGAAACTATTTGATAATAAAGAATGCTTCTTTGAGTTAACACAATCAATGCTATTAAACGACAAACTAGATATGAAGTTGATTGCACAAATAATTGAAAAAGCAAAAGAGCATTTAGTACGTGTGGATGATCCATATCAAATTGTTCCGTTGCTACGAAAGAATCCAAAGTTCTTGTATCGACATTTAACTAATGTTTCAAATGCTAGAAGTAAAAAGTGTGAAGAAAAGGGTTCTTTGTGAATATATATGGTTCTAACCTTTACCTTT
>NZ_DBMEXE010000026.1:0-436 GCF_056804935.1 Holdemanella sp.
TTCAATAAGTTTCATTTTTTTATGTAATAATTTTCATAATAGAGTATAATCAAAATGAGGTGAACTTTTATGAACATGACAACATTGAACACGCCACTTCCTGAAGATTTAATGAAATTAAAATGGAATGGGCAATTTAAATTGATGCAGGAGATGATTGATTTACGTCTTCAAAAGGACATTCCTGCCAAACTAAAGGAGCGTTTAGAATTAGAAAAAGAATTGATTTCTCGTCTTCCTGAAGATTTTACGTATTCCAAAGAAGACGCCATTGAATTATTAAAATCAAAGATTGAAGATTTCAAAGAGGAAGAATTTGATGAATTATTCAAAGACAATGCGTTTGAATGGATCTTCATTGAGGGAAAAATATATTTAAAAGACAATTTTTTTGAAAACCTAATTAAAGTGCGTAAAGTTTATAAAGATCGTTTAA
>NZ_DBMEXE010000026.1:446-12418 GCF_056804935.1 Holdemanella sp.
AAAAAGATGGTGCTGCAAGTACTTTATTAGATGATGTAATGCATAAAATGAAAGAAGAAAAGGATGTTTACTGCAAGATTCATGTCAAGACAAGCTTAAAGGTGGATCCTGCATTTGAAAAACCTGGAAAAACGATTCGTGTATGGCTTCCTATTCCGAAAGAATATGCGCAGGTTGAAGATTTTAAATTATTAAATACATCTCATAAAGGTCTAGTAAATGATAACAGTGTAGATCAAAGATGTGTTTATATTGAAAAACCATACGAAAAAGGTGAAGAATTCAGTGTAGAATATGAATTCATCAATCACATGCACTATGAAGAATTAGATCCTAGTATTGTGACGAATGAACATCCAGATACTTGTCTTGAAGAATATGCGCCACACGTTGTATTTACAGATTATTTAAAAGATGTAGTTAAAGAAATCATTGGTGAAGAAACAAATCCTTTATTAAAGGCTAAATTGATTTATGACTATATCACAAGTCATGTCACATATTCGTATGTACGTGCTTACGCGACTTTACCTTGTATTCCAGAATATATCACAACTGGATTGAAAGGGGATTGTGGTTTACAAGCATTGACATTTATTACTCTATGTCGTATTGTGGGCATTCCTGCCACTTGGCAAGCTGGACTTTATACTACACCAGAAACAATTGGCAATCATGATTGGGCCAGATTCTATGTAGCTCCATATGGATGGTTATATGCAGATTGTTCATTTGGTGGAGGATCATATCGTGCCGGAAACTTAGAAAGAAGAGATTTCTATTTTGGATATCTAGATCCATTTAGAACTCCATGTTCATCTAAATTCCAAGGTGCTTTTGTGCCAGCTAAAAACTTCTTGCCAAACGATCCATATGACAACCAAAATGGTGAAATGGAATATGTAGATGAAGCTATTCCAGGAAAATATATTATTAAAGAGACAAAGAATATCGAAATTGCCCTTATGGAGAATAAAAATGCGTAGGCCTATTATCGGTCTAACGTGTAATGAATTGGATAAAGAGAATTTACCTAAACAATTTATCAATGAAGCCTATATTAATAGTGTTATTCGTGGTGGTGGTTGTCCGATGATTCTTCCTATCACAAATGACTACGATACAATTCAAGCTCAAGTTAATCCATTAGATGGATTAATTGTGACAGGTGGAATTGATGTGAATCCTATGATTTATAATGAAAATCCAGAACCTTTACAAGGTAATTCAAGCTTAGATCGTGATTATTATGAAATGCGAGTATTAAAATATGCCAATGAAAAACAGATTCCCATTTTTGGAATCTGCCGTGGCATTCAGATGTTGAATGTCTATTTTAAAGGATCTTTGTATCAAGATTTATCGTATTGTAAAAGAAGTGTCATTAAACATGCGCAACAAGAAAAAAGAGAAAATCCAAGTCATAAGATCCATATTGTAAAGGATAGCTTTTTATATCCTAGCTTAAGTGATGAAGCTTATGTGAATAGTTTTCATCATCAGGCCATCAAAGATTTAGCACCAAAATTTAAAATTGCAGCTAAAGCACCAGATGGCATCATTGAAGCCATTGAACATGAGTCATTACCAATTTATGCCGTACAATTCCATCCAGAAGCATTGTCCCATAAATATGGTGAGATGCAAGATATATTCAATGTCTTTATCAAAAAGTGCGAGGTGAAATAATGCGTATTCAAGAAAACTTAGAAAAATCAAAATATGAGGCAGATGGCAAAATTAGTATTCAAGGAACAACCATTCCTTATCATACAATTTGTGAAGATCATTTCTTTGTAGATGAAGAAAATAATCCAGTCGCATCCATCTTTAGTTATGCCTATTTTAGAAGTGATATACAAGACAATTCTAAACGACCTATTCTATTTATTTATAATGGAGGTCCAGGATGTGCAAGTCTTTGGCTTCACATGGGATTATTTGGTCCTAGAATTGTAAAATTAGATGATGAACTCAATCTTCCTACTGTTCCTCCTTTTGAACTAGAAGACAATCCTCATTGTTTATTAGACTTATGTGATTTAGTCTTTATTGATCCAGTAGGAACAGGTTTAGGTCGTTTGATTCAGGAAAAGGCAAGAAAAGAATTTTATGAAACACATGGTGATGTTCGAAGTGTTTCAAAATTCATTGAACAATTCTTAGCTCGTTACAATCGAAGAAATTCACCAGTATTACTTGCGGGTGAAAGCTATGGTACTGCAAGAAGTGCCCTACTTGCAGGAGAGTTGATGGGTGCAGGTCCTGAAAAGGCCGATACGATGGGCATTAGTGTCAGTGGTATCTTCTTACTTGGAAGTTACTTTATTGAAAAGCTTCCGGTTGAAGCAAGTGCAACAGACTTAATCACAATGGCTGCCACAAATTATTTCCATAATCCAAAGGAAAATATTTCACAAAAAGACTTTATTGATGAAGCCTTTACATTCGCATCCACTGAATATGTCACAGCCTTATTTTTAGGGGATGCCTGTCCTAATAAAGAAGAAATTGCGGATAAACTAGCTTACTATTCTGGTATTGATAAAACATATTGGTTAAGACACCATTTACATATGGATATGCAGAAAGGCTTTGCGCATAAACTATTAGAAGATAAGGGCTTAGCTTTAGGATTCTATGACGGTCGTTATACATGGAATGATGATCCAGAAATCATGGAAGCCAATGTCATTGCGGATGATCCGGCCATGGGACAATATACACCTGCTTTCCAAACTGCCTATGGATTGATGCGCCAAGAATTAAATATCACAAGTGATCGTATCTCAAAAGGCTTAGTCTTTGATGTAAATATGACATGGAATCGTGAATTCAAAACAAGTCCTGCCCAATCCTTAGCTGGATGTATGCGAAGAAACAAACAGATGAAAGTCTTCTTTGCCTCAGGTCTATATGATCTTTGTACAACAGCTGGAAATGCCAGATATTTGGCAACCCATTCCAATCTAGATCAAAATCGAGTTACAATTGGTGAATATCCAAGTGGTCATATGGCTTATCTTGGTAAAGAAAGCTTTGATCTATTAGCCAAGGACATGCGTGCATTCTTTGAAAGTTGTATTTAACACAAAAACCGTCAAGCGACGGTTTCTTTTTTTTATTTATACTTTTTCAACATTTCTAACTTAAGATTCAATAACTTTTCACTTAAGTCTACATAATATTCTTGCGGATATACAAAACGTTTGATTTCATCCCAAATTGTAGCTAGTTCCTTTTCACTATATGCACGAATTTCTTCTAGGCTTGGAAGATCATATACTAGCTTACCATCTTTAAAAATTGGTACTAACATATCGCGTACTGTATACGTATTAGCAGGAATCACTTTGTATTTCCAACGTGACATTGGATGATAGATAGTTAGATCTTGCGTTGTATCAATCACTTCATCTTCTAATGTCAATAAATCGGCAATAGCCATACCTGTTTCTTTGTCCATGATACGATTTAAATTCTTCATACCTGGATTTGTCACTTTTTCAACATTGTCACTAATTTTGATTTTTGGAATCATATGACCATCTTTTTCAAGTGCCACCATTTTATAAACACCACCAAATACTGGCGAATTTTTTGAACAAATCAAGTTTTCACCAACACCAAACGAATCAATTTTAGCACCTTGTTGATGAATCAAAGATTCAATGACATACTCATCTAATGAATTGGATACAACAATCTTACAATCTTTCATTCCTGCTTCATCTAACATTTTACGAACTTTTTTAGAAAGATATGCCATATCTCCACTATCAATACGAACACCTTTTAAACGGTATCCATTTGGTTCTAAATAATCCTTAGCTACTTTAATCGCATTCATAATACCTGATTTTAAAGTAGAATATGTATCAATCAATAAAGTACATGCGTCTGGATATGTTTTGGCATAATACATAAATGCATCATATTCGGTATCAAAGCTTTGAATAAATGAGTGAGCCATTGTACCAAGTACAGGTACACCAAACTCTTTTCCTGAATACGTAGTGGCACTTCCTGCACAACCTGCAATATAAGCTGCTCTAGCTCCTAGAATGGCTGCATCAAAGTTATGAGCACGGCGTGCACCAAATTCCATAACCGCTCTACCTTCACTGGCTTGTACAATACGACGTGATTTTGTCGCAATCAAAGTCTGGTGATTGATAGCCAAAAGTAATGCCGTTTCTACAAGTTGCGCTTCAATAATTGGCGCTTTTACACGAACCAATGGTTCATGAGGAAATACAGGTGTTCCTTCTGGAATCGCATAAATATCTCCAGTAAAACGAATGGTTGATAGATATTCTAGAAAATCTTCACTAAATTGGTTTAATGAGCGCAAATAATCAATATCTTCTTTTTCAAAATGTAAATTAGAAACATAGTCTACAACTTGTTCCAAGCCTGCAAATACACAATATCCCCCGTCATCCGGATTTTTACGATAGAATAAGTCAAATACGACTTCTTTGTCTTTATTATCATTAAAATAACATTGACTCATTGTTAGTTCATAAAAGTCCATGACTAAACTTAAATTTCTCTTATCTTTCATTTTATAATCTTTACTCCCTTACTTCAGAAACAACCTGAATACCATTCATTTCCATCATTCTAAATGCGACATCATTCCAGAATGTGGCTTCATGTATTTCTGGTATATGATAGGTTTCTGTACAGTTTTCAACCACGACAATACGATATTCATTCATATTGTGTTCATTCAACCATGTGTTTAAGCTCAATACGAAATGAAGAACACAAAGATCTGTACAACATCCCGTCACAATTATATCACGATAATACTTCAAATCTGAATTTAGAAACTCTTCAAATTCTGGTGCCATAAATGTATTCGTACTGTTCTTTTTAATGACGTGTTTCACAAATGGCTTTAAAGAATCTACTACTTCAGCTTCTTCACTGCCAATTACACAATGCGTTGGAAACGAATTGAATTCACGCGTCTTTGGTGGATGTGAATCACATACAAAGACATTGTTGCAGTCTAAGCTTGTTAATAGATTTTCAATATTCTTTTCCACATTGCCAATGACTTCATCGTGTAAGGGTCCTATATTCACAAAGCCTTTGATCATATCGACCACAAATACTACGGGATCATTTAATTCATTTTTTTGAATGGATTTATAATTATTTTTTTCTAAACGTGCCATATATACCTCTAAACGAAAATAAGAGTTCTACGCTGAACTCTTATTCTTCAACTTCTTTGTTTGTTTTAAATTCCTTTAATTTTTCTTCAAGCATTGATTTGAATTCTGGATTTGCCTTAATGTAAGCTTTGGCAGCCTCTTTACCCTGACCAATTTTTTCTCCTTCATAACTGAACCATGCCCCTGCTTTTTTTACAATATTGGCATCGACACATAAATCTAATAGTTCACTAATGTAAGAAATTCCTTCGCCATACATAATTTCTAATACGGCAGACTTAAATGGAGGTGCTACCTTATTCTTAACAATTTTAACTTTTACTTTGTTTCCAACAATATCTGTACCATTTTTAATGGCATCCGCCTTACGAATATCCACACGAACAGAAGAGTAGAATTTTAATGCACGGCCACCCGGAGTTGTTTCTGGATTTCCATAAATAACACCTACTTTTTCACGAAGCTGGTTGATAAAAATAGCTGTACAATCATTTTGATTCATTGCTCCGGCAAGCTTACGCATTGCCTTTGACATCATACGAGCTTGTAATCCAACTTGATTATCACCCATTTCACCATCTAATTCAGCTTGTGGAACTAAAGCTGCAACACTATCCACGACAACCAAATCAACAGCTCCACTTTCAACAAGCATCAACATAATGTCTAAACCTTGTTCCCCAGAATCTGGCTGAGATAAAATCAACTCATCAATGTTGACACCTAAATTTTTTGCGTATACTGGATCAATCGCGTTTTCCGCATCAATAAAGGCTGCACGACCACCCTTTTTTTGAACTTCTGCAACGGCATGTAAAGCAAGTGTTGTTTTACCACTTGATTCTGGACCAAAGATTTCAATAATTCTTCCCTTTGGATATCCACCGATACCTAAAGCATCATCCAATAATAAACTTCCAGAAGGAATGGGTTCAATATCTACGGCTGCTCTATCCCCTAATTTCATGACAGAACCTTTACCATATTCCCTTTCGATTTCTGTTAGTACATCACTTAAAAGTTTATCTTTATTTGTTTCTACTTTTTCTTTTGGCATATATTCTCCTTTTGAATTGTTTGTATCAATATATCTATCATTTGACAAACAACATGCTCTCTTACATCATTTCTAGATAGACCTGTACATTGAAAACCATATACACGAACCGCTTTTTTAGAAGCAATAGCACAATAGACTCTTCCTGCTGGTTTTTCTTCCCAGGCACTCGGACCTGCGTTGCCCGTAAAAGACACACAATAATCCACATCCATAATTTCTCTTGTGTTTTTGGCCATGGCATAGGCACACTCTTCACTAATTACACCATAATTTTGAATTAAGTTCACATCCACATGAGCTAATACACTTTTCATTGGTGTAAAATAAGTCACTAAACCACCTTTTAAAATAGCACTTGCCCCAGGAATTGAAGCAATCGTACTCGTAAATAGGCCAGCCGTTAGACTTTCACAGCTAGAAATAGTCAAATGATTTTCTGTACATAAAGAAACAAGTTGTTTTGCCTCAGTCATTACATAGTCTCCAAAACGTATTTTTTCAATTGGTTGAAATAAATCCATCCACTATATAAAGAAGCCACTGTTGCTGCCCACAACAATATTTGGTCCATACAAATACCCATATAGACAAACGGCCAATCTTTCAATAACAAGAATACAAGTGCAAACATTTGTAGTACTGTCTTTAGTTTTCCAAAAATACCTGCACTTACAACTTCACCAGAATTAGCTGCGCTCATTCGTAAGCCATCAACAATCAAGTCTCTTGCGATCATAAGTAATACCGCAATCACATTGGCTTGATGAAAATAAACCATCAAGATCAAAACTGTGTTCACTAACATCTTATCTGCGATAGGATCTGCAAATTTTCCAAAAGAAGTAATCCAATTGTTCTTTCTTGCTAACATTCCATCAAAAAAATCTGTAATACTCGCAACCGCAAAAATCACAAATGCGATCACATCACGTAGTGCAAGACCACTTGCTTCATCTATAACACCAATAGTCGGGTCCATACATAAATATACAGCCACAACAACAGGAACTAATAAAATTCTAATAATTGTTAGTCTGTTCGGTATATTCATCTTGGCCATAAGTTACATCCTCCCCTTGTGCATATAGATTTTCATCTGTGTAACCATAATCATAATCGTAATCATAGTCACTATCCTCATATTCCGTTTCATCTTCTTCAACAGGTTTTTGGTATCCCTTACCAATTTGTAGTGTGATAACGGCAGGCTCACCCTGCTTCCAACCTTCTTTATCAAAAGAAATTTCTTTTCCATCAATAGAAATACTGTTATCTGAATATGTCTCAATACTAATTTCAAAAGTACAATCATCGGATAATTCCAAGCTCTGATTGAATGTACCCGTATATACTTTTGAAGTATCATTGATTGTTTCATCATTCTTTTTCAAAGTAATTTTTGTCTTTGTCGGTAACGTAATACTTAAATCCAATGTTTTTACATCCGATTGAATATTCGAAAGCTGATATGCGTTGGTTTCACCGCTAATTTTATTAACAACTAAAGCCTGAGCCTCTTTAGCTTTTTTACGCTGGTTTGCGAGTTTATTTGTCTCCTGTTCCTTTTTAGACAATTGCTCTTCACGAAGCTCTTGCTGCGTTGCTAGTTTTTGATTTGAAATCGAACGCAATCCCACATTGATCAAGGATAAAACTCCTAATCCAATGATTCCAATCAGGACAAGCATTTTGATGATCTTCGTCTGGTTTGCGTTCAATGAAGAACTTGTTCTACTGACATGTTTTTGAAACCATCCTAAAGATGATTTTTTCTTTTTCTTAGTCGTCTTTTTTGTCTTTTGAACACTCGCCATTTGTTCAACCATACGCCTTTGTGCCATAGTTAAAGCCATGTCTCTTTGATGCGCAAATTCATTGACATCCACATCAACTTCATCTGAAATGGCCTGCCAATTTACGCCAATCGCATCCGAATAGGCATGCACAAAATAGCGAACGAAAGATAGGTCATCGGAGAAAACATCAAGGTTGTGTTCTTCGATTGCTTGTATATATTGAGGCGCTAAACGCGTCTGATTTGAAACATCCTGAATGGAAAGTTTTAGGTTTGTTCGACGTTCTTTTAAGATGTGATAATAAGCCACTAAAACTCCCCCTTTGAAGTTTATTATAACAAATTCAAAGCAAGAATACCACGATGTGCTATAATTATTTACGAAAGGATGAATGAAATGTCACAACTTAATTTTTCAATCGGAACATTTTCTCAATGCATGAGTTTCTCTCCACAAAATATTAAAATCGATAATTTTGAAGACTACACCCTCTATTGTATTGACTGTGAAAATGTTCAACAATTTGACACAAACACACTAAAAGCCACTAGTCCTAGCGTCTTCTTTTTCTTTGGAAACTTTGAAAAAATAGGGCAAAAGTGCTGGCAGCAAATCTTTGCGATTGCGAAGGATTTCCCAAATTCTTATTGTTTCAATACACACCAAAGCCAAAAGAATTTTGCGGACATCTATTGTGCTACTTTACTTGGACAAATTGTTGCCAATATAGTCCCTAAAAAAATTCTTCTTGTCACAAATGATCAAGGATTTCAAGGTATTAAACAAGCCTTGTTGTTCCAAGGAAAAGATATCGACATTGAAATCTTACAGACAAGAGACCCGTTCTTGTTGCCTTTAAAGGAAGAAACGCCTAAGTCTCAACCAAAACAGACACAAAAACAAAAGAAACAAACAAATACCTCAAAGCCAAATGAAGCAAGTGATGAAGAAGTAATAGAAGCATTAAAGAAATATCCAAAAATCAATACCCGCTATGCATCTATTGATGATTTAAGTAAGTATCTAATGCCCATCTTAGCAAACAAACAAAAGAAGTGTAAACTTTCCAAATGGATTGAGAGTGACTACGCAAAAAAAGTTGGGCGCTATAAAAAAGATTCGAAAGGAAAATATTATAAATTAAAATGATAAAAACAATATATTTAGCTGGAGGCTGCTTTTGGGGTGTGCAGCACTATTTCGATCAGTTTGATGGTATTCTAAAGACGACCGTTGGCTATGCGAATGGTAATAGTGAAAACCCAAAATATAAAGATGTGAAAGCAGGACTTACAGGTCATGCAGAAACATTAGAAATCCAATATGATGACAACGTGATTTCACTTTCTAAAATTTTAGACTTATACTTTGACATTATTGATCCAGTATCCGTCAATCAACAAGGTGAAGATATTGGCATTTCCTATCGTACAGGTATTTATTATGTGGAAAAAATAGATTTAGAAATCATCCAATCTAAATACAATGAAATTCAAGAGAAATATGATTCAGCTCTAGCGGTCGAAGTTGAACCATTAAGAAACTTTTTTAACGCCGAAGAATACCATCAAAAATACCTGGATAAAAATCCAGGTGCCTATTGTCACATTCCTGCATCAAAATTTAAGAAGGGACTTTAATTAGCCCCTTCTTTTATTGTGCTTCCCGCAACATATCCTGTTGTCCATGCGATTTGTAAATTGTATCCTCCTGTTTGCGCATCCAAATCTAAAACTTCTCCAACAAATTTTAAGCCTTTAATTTTCTTAGACTCCATTGTCTGAGGCTGAATCTGATTTGTCTTGATTCCACCCACAGTTATCATAGCCTGATCAAATCCGGCAAAACTAGACACTTTAAAATCTAAACATTTCAATAATTCACTAATACTTCTTCTTTGTACTTTTGTTGTTTCATTGGCTTTTAAAGAATCATCAATATTTAAACGATTCATGATATATTGTACCAATCTCTTAGGTATCATCATTTCAAGTATGTGATTCAATTGTTTATTTGAAGAACGATTCATTCTTTCTAGTAAAAACGCATCCACTTCATCCATTGATTTATCTGGAATTAAATCAAATATGATTTTGTCAGGTTCTTTATGAATCACATAGCTTGACATGGCCAAAATACCTGGTCCACTAAAACCTTCATGCGTAAACAAAATGTCTCCCAATTGTTTATATAAAACTTTTTTATCTTTCTTTACTTGAATACCCACATTCTGCAAAGAAAGACCCGCTAAATCAAAGATTTCTTTTGTTCGTAAAGAAACCAATCCAGGATATAAATCACTGACTTTGATATCTAATGTATTCGCCCATTTATATCCATCGCCACTACTTCCAGTCGACACAAAAGACTTTCCACCTGTCGCAACAATTACTACATCAAACGAATACAAACCTTTATCTGTTTTGATTCCAACAACTTTATCATCTTCAACCATTAAATCTGTACATGCTTCATCCATATGTAGAATCACATTGTTTTTGCGTAATAATTCCACAAACAATAAAACAACATCCTGACTTGAATTCGAGCCAGGAAACATACGCCCATGATCTTCTTCAATGGTAGGTAAACCATTGGATTTTAAAAATTGGATCATATCCAAATTAGAGAATTGTGAGAAAGAACTATATAGAAATTTTTCATTATGCACAATATGCTTGAAAAATTCATCCTTTGAACAACTGTTTGTAACGTTACAACGTCCATGTCCTGTAAGTTGCAACTTCTTTCCTAATTGTTTATTTTTCTCAAACAACTCCACTTGGTGACCGACTAAGCTTGCGGTATAGGCAGCCATCAATCCAGATGGTCCTCCACCAATTACGCATACTTTTAACATAAAATCCCACTTTCTTCTAAATAGATAGCTAAACCATCATGTTCATTATCTTGTTTTGTGATGGCATTGGCGCAAGCCTTTGTATCATCCGTACCATTGATCATACAAACACCACAACCTGCTACTTTTAACATATCATTATCGTTAGATGTATCTCCAAAGGCCATAACATCCTTTATGTCTAAATCATTTAGTTCGCATATTTTTTGTAGTCCATATCCCTTATTGATTCTTTTATCACAAAATTCAAGTAATGTGGATTGCGTTTTAAAGCCATGATAATAAGGATTTGGATGCTCTTTTACCCAAGCTTCCGCTTTAAGCATATCCTCTTCTTTCATACGGAACATGATTTTTGCGTTTTCATGTGCATAGAAATCTTCTAATTTTACAACTTCCAATTCCTTATGCGATGTAGAAGCCGAATGAATCATCCAATCATCAATATGAACACAACGAATCTTTCCATCCCAATATATCATTGGGTTACATTTAACAACATTCATGATTTCCATGGTTTCTTTTAACCATTCCTTTTTCATCATGAAATAGCTATAGAATTTTTGATGTACACCATCCCATAATTCTGCACCATTCATCCCTACCACAAAATCAAAGTCAAAAGGTAGATTCCAATACTCTTTATTGCGTTTTAATTCATCGGCTGGACGTCCTGAGGCAATCCCAAAATAAATACCTTTTTCATGAAGCTTGATCAAAGCTTCTTTTGTCCTCGGTGTTAATTCTTTCTTTTCATTGACTAATGTGGCATCAATGTCACAAATCACTAATTTTGTCATCACTTTAAATCCTCCAATTCATAAGTAAATCCTTCTCCATCGACTTCATGAACACTATTTACAATAATAAAAGCTCTTGGATCTAACTGCATGATTTCGTGTTCTAAATTCGAATACATTTTTTGTGGAATTACAATCATCAATACAGGTTTGGATTCATTTGTATATCCACCCTTACCTTCTAAAATTGTAACACCACGCTCCATATTGTTTAATACATGATTTTTAATATCAAACCATTTATCTGAAATAACCATACAGTTGATT